>JAICUC010000180.1 GCA_025936075.1 Nitrospira sp.
AACTCCGGAGGAATGGACTGGAACCAATCGCATCGGTTGCCTCCATAGTCATTTCATCATCCAAGGGAACGACATTCAAGCGACGGCGACAGGATATGCATGCCCCTTTTCGTCCGGTTGCCCCTTCGGTAAGATACGGCACGCATTATTCAGAGACGGGAAAAGTTTCTGATGGCTCGAACCGCCGCATTCCGTTCATTGATGCGTGTCATGACCGCCGCGTTGCTCGCCGGCCGCCGACGCTGTTCAATTGTGGATGCCGTCGGAATGCTGCAAGAACAAACTCGGATGCGGGCTCGGACTCTTCCGGCGATTTCTCGCCGCCGATTTTTGCTCGGCGCCGGAGCGACTGGTGCGGCCCTTGCCCTTGGGGCGATCACGGGCTTTCCACTCCGCATCACCAACGCCAAGCCCCTTTCCTCCTCCCTGTCGGTGGGTATTGTCGGCGCAGGGCTCGCCGGACTGGCTTGCGCCGATACGCTCAAGACACGAGGCATTCGAGCCTCCGTCTACGAGGCAACGACTCGAACAGGCGGCCGCTGCCGGTCGCTGCGTGGTGTCTTTCCCGGTCAAGTGGCGGAATGCGGCGGCGAGCTGATCGATACTTCCCATAAGACTCTATTGGGGTATGCCGAACGATTCGGTCTGGTTCTCGAAGACGACCACGATCAACCCGGTGAGATTGTCTATCATTTCCTCGGGCAGCGGTATTCAGAAGGCCAGATCATGGCCGAATTTCGCGATTTCCTGTCGATCGCGCGGGGCGATCTGAATCGTCTGTCTCCGAAAGTCTCGGCCTTCTCTCATACCCCGGACGATGTCGCGCTGGATCGGACGGATCTGCTGTCCTATTTAGATGGACGGAACGGAGCCGGCGTCCCGGCCGGTCCCGTGGCCAAGGCCGCCGTCATCGCGGCCTATGAAGCGGAATACGGACTGGCGGCGGCCGATCAGAGTTGTCTGAATTTTCTCTTGTTCATTCACTCCGAGCCCCGTTCGACGCTCACTCCCTTCAGCGTCTTCAGCGACGAGCGTTACCATCTGGCGGACGGTAACGACCGCATCGTCGAAGGACTGACGCGAGAAGTCGCCGGACAAATTTCCTATGAGAGCAGGCTTATGCGGGTCCGCCGTCTCAGCGACGGACGTATCGAGCTGACGTTCCAAACCGGCGGCCGCACGACCGTCAAGACACACGACGTCACGGTGCTCGCCGTCCCGTTCACGGCCTTACGTGAGGTCGAACTCGACGCGAGTCTTGCGATTCCCTTGAATCAACTGACGTCTATTCGGACGCTCGGCTACGGCACCAACGCCAAGCTGATGATCGGCTTTTCCTGCAGGCCCTGGCGGGCTATGGGATCGAACGGGACCGCTTATGCGGATCTCAGGAACGTGCAGACGGCGTGGGAAACCAATCCTTCACGGGGGACGGAAACAAGAGGCGTGCTCATCGACTACTCCAGCGGCGCACGGGGAGCCGGCTTGAATCCCCACGCGGTTCAATCGGATGTCCGACGGTTTTTGAGCGATCTGAATGTCATCTATCCGGGCATACTCGACGCCGCCACGATCGTACGGGGACAGTATCTCGCCCACCTGGAACATTGGCCGTCGAATCCCCTCATGAAAGGCAGCTATACCTGCTACCGTCCCGGCCAATTTACGACGATGGCCGGCTTGGAGAGTGTGCCTGTCGGCAATGTGCTGTTCGCCGGAGAACATGCGAACTCGTTCTATGAATGGCAGGGCTTCATGGAAGGGGCGGCGCTCTCCGGCATTGCGGCGGCCCAATCGATTCTGTCCACAGCCAAGAGACGCTAGCGGTGCCGAGTGCCATCCCGCGGCAGATGACCGTCGTCGGCAGCGGACCGATCGGCATTTACGGCTGTTTCAGCGCGAAATCGTAGCTGCCGTAATGAATATAGTCGGCCCAATCCACGGATTCGAGCTCGACCCGCACCTTTTCGCGGCCGGCCAGGAGCGCCGCTCCGATGGTCTGTTGCCGTAACAATTCCGTATAGAAGGTTTGCGCGAACGCTCCAGCCGATTCATCACCCACCGGCCAGTAGGTTCCCACATAATTGGCCACACCTCCTCGCAAGAATGCCTCCGCCAGTCCGACTGTCCGTTCGAGGCGCTTCTCGATATTCAAATTCTGAATCTTCTTTTCCGGCGGCTTTCTGATCCGGCCGGCTTCACAGGCGTTGAAGAACACAAGGCTGGGGAGATTGCCGATCGCGGCCAAATCCGCGCCGCTCAAGACTTCCTTGCCATGGCACAAAATTCCGCTGCGAGCCGGCACGCGCGGATCGAAGAACGCATGTCCCGCATAATGCACCACATCATACGCGCCGGATCGAAATTTCTGCATTAATTCGGTCTTCGTGGCTTGCGGGCCGTGCACCTTCTCCATGACGACTCCCGGTTGAGCACCGCCGAATAAGCTCTCGATTCGCTCCCCCTCTTTCTCGGCTCCCGGCAAATCTTGAGTCGGATTCACGACGAGAAGGAGTGTGAGCTTCTCGGTGCGTTGCCGCTGCTCCAGCCACTTGGCCACGGACAGGTTGCCGGCGAGATATCGTCGGCTCAAACCTCGATCGATCGCCGGCACCCATCCGTTCACCCTAATTGTCTCCCACGGGATGCGGGAGGACGGAGCATCATGCACCACTACCAGATGTTGCTCTTTCATTTGCGGGAGAACCGCGAGGACTCGTTGCGGGAGTACGAGCTGCGCGAGCTCATCACCGAACCGAATCATCGCATCAAGACTGAGCGAAGAAGACTCCAGCTTCGCCAAATGCTTATCCAGAGCATCGCTCTTCAGCTGTTGCGTATCCGTGATGACGCTGGCCTTCGAACCCGGCGTCAGGATGGACGACGTCAAGCCGATCGAGCCCAGAGCGGATGCTTCCTGGCGAACCAGGAGGTAGGCCGGCTCGGGCCCTTTCGGCGCGCGCAGCACGCCGGACATCAACGGAGGCTTGAGCCGCACCTCATCGAACGTGACCTCTACTTCTTCGAAAAGCGGCGTACTGGAAAGCCGCAAGAGCGCCGCTCGGATGTCCTGATAGCGCTGAGGATTCATTTCACAGATCGTAATCCGCCTGAACCAATGGTCCCCATCGGTATCTTTCAGTGCTCTGAAAAAGCCGGTCAGCAGATCTTGCAATGCCGTCTCGATGTCCTGACCGCTTCGTCCCCCCAGCAACACCGTGCCGAATTCTTCGACGCTCGTTCGGATGCAAGTGCGCACGATATTCTCCGCACTGACTTGCAAGACCGTATTACTGAACTGATCGAAGTCGCCGAGCCCGACAAAGATGATGAAATCCGCTTGGAGGGGGTGACGACCGGTGGGCATCACGAATATCTCGCCCACGTTGCCGCTGAACATCCGCCTGGTCGTGAAATCCTTAATGGCGCCGTTCATCCGCTCATCGAGCGCATCCGCCGGGCCGCCGGGCGTGACGTTGCGGTAGATGCCCAGAACATAGGCGCGGCTGTCCAATTCCGTGATACTGCCCAACGCCAATCGAATATCGAGACGTTGCTGCCTCCGTCGGCCGATGATGACTTGGTTCAACGGCTGCTCAAGCAGACTTGGGTGCGCCGCTCCCATAGTGAGCACCGTTTCACCCACGGCCGGCTGGTCTCGGCTGTCAGGAGCAACAAAGCCGTCCAAGGCATGGCGAAGTTCTTGATCGGTCAACTCCTCCCCCTGGCGGCCTCCATAGGCGGGTGCTCGGAGTGCCTGCTCTCGAACCGTGCGAGTCGGGCTGCGTCGGATCGGCGCCCACTGTTGAGGCAACAGCGACGTCTCGCCCTGCCGTATGATTTCGATGGTCGCTTGAGCGACCAGGCGATTGTTGGGCAAGCTGCCATGGGATTCTTCGATGTAATACGTCTTCGTGCCTGCCAGTTCGGCAAACGCCTTCGGCACCGTCCCATCGCCTTCCATGGACTGTTCGTACACAAATTCATTGTCACGCAGCTTCAGGCCGACGACCGTTTCCTGGTTCACACCGGCGATGAGAAAAAACCGGTTGTCGGCGGGCGCCAGGGACTGCTGCACCGACGGTACTTTTGTCAAAACCGGCCGCTGCGGCCTGGGGCCTTTGGTCGGCCAGGAGGCGAAGTCGAACAGATCGACATCGTGAAACACCTCCTTGGTCGGAAGCAGATGGTACAGACCGGGAAACGTCGTAAAGACGAGGGACGAAAGCTCTTCCGCATCGTGCACGGAATCGATGGCGGCGACCTGCTTCACCACGGGATACACACCCCGAATCGCTTGCGCCGGCGCGAACGATCCATGGTTCGGAGTGCCGAGCATCACCAGACGGTTGATTTTCTTCGTGGCAGACGAGTCCCGCTCGATAGCCGCTCGTACGACCAAGCCCCCCATACTGTGTGCCACCAGCCATATCTGCTCTGCACTCTCTTCCCCCAGTTTGCTTACCAATCCATTTCCCAATACATCCAGACCCTGTCGCCAATCGTAATAGTGAAAATCCGCGTCGAACCCCGCAAGCTTCAACCGCAGCTTGAGGCCTGTATAGGCCAAGGGAATCGCCCCCAGTGCCTTGTATTTGTCGGTCGATCCATCGAGGGCAAGTTGAGTGAGGTGTCCCCGCATAATATCGGCCGGGTCAAACCACAGCACATCGTCAAGGATCGGACGTTCTTTTCCGATCGTCGATCCCATGATGCCGGGAAGGATGAGCACGCGGGGCCCGCCTCGGACACTCCGGCGCCCGGCTTCCTTCGCCAACTGCTGTAACTCTTGATACTGCGCGTCGCCAAAATACGCCTTCAACTGATCGGCGTTCTTGCCCGTCGCCAGATCCTCTTCGATCTGGTCTTGGCGATAGGAATAGGCAGCTACGTCTTTCCGGCCTTGCATGTTCTTCGCATCTCGGCGACTCCGCGCTCGTCGTGGCGATGAAACGGTTCGTCTCCTGCGTTGAGGCTTGGACTTTGCCATGGTTGCTCCTCTCGCCGATACGTTCCTTCTCCTAGGGCCGACGCCGGGCACAGACTACGACTCATGAATGAGGGAGTCAATCCACGGAAGCCCTCGCTTGTACCTCCTTTACCTCTTTCCCTGAAACCGGTTAGGGTAGAAGACTATTGCGTGACACATGCCTGGTTCCGATCAATCAAGACGTCCGCGTCGCACCTCTACAAGGATGTTCCGCATCTTGCCGCTAGGCGACTCGGCCATCACGATCGAATTCGGCAACGAGATCGATCCTCGGATCAACGCCCACGCCGTCGGCTGTGCACAAGCACTTGTCGATCAAGGTTGGAGCGGAATCATTGATGTTGTCCCAACCTACCGATCGATCACCGTTCACTTTGATCCGCTCCAGTGGGATTCAGCCGCCTTGGTCAAGAGACTGAAGGCTTTGCCGCGACCCACACCAGGCAAGGCCGAACAGCAGAGCACTCTCCATGAGATTCCGGTTTTATATGGCGGCGAATGGGCGCCGGACTTGAATGATGTCGCAGCCTTTGCCGACCTCTCGCCCGAGCAAACCGTGACCCTGCACGCATCGACTCGCTATCGCGTCTACATGCTCGGATTCAGCCCCGGTTTCCCTTACCTGGGACTCCTCCCTACACGTCTGGCCATCCCCCGACTCTCCACTCCTCGTACGAAGGTCCCGGCGGGATCGGTCGGCATCGCCGACCGCCAGACGGGCATCTATCCAACCGTCACTCCGGGAGGCTGGCGACTGATCGGCCGAACCCCCACACCTCTCTATCGCAGGACCAACCCGACTCCGTTCCTGCTGAAGCCGGGCGACCTGGTTCAATTCAGACCGATCGACAGAGAGGAGTTCGATCGTCTGAGCCATGAGGCACCGGATGAGGACCGCGTGCGGTGGGCATGCCGGCAATCCCGGTCTCATGCGCCGGACCGCGAGGCTGGCCGCGCAACATGGAACCGCAATCGGCGCCCATCCGGGTTTTCCAGACACACAGGATTTTGGGCGTCACGACCGCCATGCCTCCCCATCAGAGGTCGAATCGTTGGTGACTATGCAAGTGAACAGGCTGGCCGACGTGCTGGCATCGGATCATCTGACATTGACTCACGTGAAACTGCATGGCGCGCTCTATAACCTGGCCGCCAGGGATCGGGCGGTGGCCGATGCGGTGGCCCGAGCCGTCGCAGCGTTCAACCGACACGTCCTCCTCTTCGCCCTTGCGGAATCAGTCTTAGTTGAGAGCGGAAAGAATATCGGTTTAACTGTTGTTCAAGAGGCCTTTGCCGACCGAGCCTACCGGTCTGATGGGACATTAGTTCCACGTTCCCGTCCGGATGCTGTTCTGCAGACTGAAGAACACGTTCGCCGGCAACTGCACGAGATCCTGAACGGATACGTCACGAGTATCGAGGAACGACGAGTCGATCTACAGGCAGACAGTCTGTGCATCCATACCGACACGCCGCACGCCGTTGAATTCGTCCGACTCATTCGAGATGAGATTGAATCGTCCGGTATCCCTGTTGTGAAGCCCCGTGACTTGTGATGGATCGTCAACGATGTCGCGTCATAGTCGTCAAGGGCGGATGGTTGACCACGGTGCAAGACCTGGGACGATACGGCTATCAGCAATATGGAGTCCCCATCGCCGGCGCGATGGACCGCTTCTCCGCCATTGTTGCAAATCGATTGGTAGGGAACTCCGACTATGCGGCCGCGCTCGAACTCACTCTGAAAGGTCCCGAACTCCAGTTTGAAGAAAACTCGGTCATTGCCATCACCGGCGCAGACCTCTCCCCGACTATCAATGGCAGCAGTGTCCCGCTATGGGAAAGCGTCGCAATTCAACGTGGGAGCCGATTGAGCTTCGGCACGAAGCGGGCCGGCTCTCGTGCATACCTCGCCATCGCCGGCGGCATCGACGTTCCACTGGTTCTCGGCAGCCGCTCGACACATTGCGCAAGCGAAACCGGTGGATTCCAAGGACGGCCATTGAAACCGGGAGACATCTTGTGTGGGGGGAACCCGTGGAAATTAGTAGACCGTTTGATCGGCACGCGACTTCCCGACCGACTGCTCCCTCGCTACGAACGGTCCATGACCCTTCGCATTATTCCTGGCCCGCAACAAGACTTCTTTGTGAAACAATCACTGGCCGTGTTGACAGAAGTCACCTATACCGTTTCTCCTCAGTCGGATCGCATGGGGTATCGGTTGAGCGGACCGAACATCATCCACAAGGGATCCATGCCGTTCATCTCCGACGGCACAGCAATGGGAGCCTTACAAGTTCCATCAGATGGACAACCAAT
>JAICUC010000234.1 GCA_025936075.1 Nitrospira sp.
GTGACCGAACAGTAAACGTGGCCGGCATAGAGGCCTGCCACACTCCTTGTGCCTTGTCCAGACGTACTTCTGTGAGGCGATAAGAACCGGCAGGTAATTGCACCGCGAACAGACCGTCGAAGGGAAGTTCATCGATCAGGACACGTCTTCCCTGAGGTCCCTTGGTAATCAACCATTTCAAATCGAAAGGCTGGTCTTTCCCGTTTTCCGTGACATGGATCCGTCCGAACATCAATCCGTGATCCGAATCTTTCATTGCCACGGATCCCGGCTTCAAGGGAACCACCACAGTCGCGGCGCATCCGAGCGCAAAGCCGCAACAAAGAAGAAAGGCACCGACGAGAATACTCCTACCCGACAGATGAGCCTTCAGAGAGGTTTCGCGCCGTGCAACCACCACTTCACCAGCATGATTAAATACTGTATTGCGCCGCCTGTGGATCAAGCCGATCCAGTCCGAACTGAAGATTCCATAGCAGCTTCAACCTTCAGGCTCTGAAGATCGCGCGAGATGGTCGCGACCGCAAGGGTCCGACCAGCCAGTTTGTATGTGACGGCACAGTCTTGCGCTTCCAGGCTTCCGTCGATCTCAACCGCGTCCCATTTTTCCGCATGGCCGACATAACTGATGGAAACGCCGTATTGCTGTGTCCAAAAGAAGGGCACGGCATTGAATCGCTCCCTGCGCCCCAAGATATTGCGTGCCGCGACCTGACCCTGGCGTTCCGCCACGACCCAATGCTCGATGCGAACGAGCCCTCCGGAATGGGGGTCGGGCCAACGGGCGATGTCGCCGGCGGCAAAGATGCCCGGCGCGCTGGTTTGGAGATATTCGTCGACCACCACGCCGCGATCCGTTTTCAATCCGGCTTGGTCGGCAAGCGCGAGCGACGGCCGCACGCCGACTCCCAAGATGAGCAGATCGGCTTCGAGCGCGCCGCCGCCACTCAGTGTTGCTTTGCGTCCGTCGACCCGAGCGACCGTTTCGCCCAAGTGAAAGACCACTCCGTTCGTCTCGTGAAGGCTGCGAATAAACCGGCCGACTTCCCGGCCCATCACCCGCTCGAGCGGCTGCTGCTCCGGGGCGACCACGTGGACGGCCACGCCTCGTGTGCGCAGGGATGCGGCGACTTCGAGTCCGATGAAACTCGCGCCGATGATGAGGACTTGTTTCGCGGACGCGGCCTTTTCGGACAAGGCCCGGCTGTCGGCGAACGTGCGAAGGTAGTGGAGCTGAGCGTCGGATGCGCCGGGAATGGATAATGTGACGGGTTCGGCCCCGGTCGCGAGTAAGAGGGCGTCGAACTCGAAAGACCTGCCGTTGTCGAGCTGAAGAGATTTGCGTGTTGCGTCCAGCGATGCAACGCGTGAATTGAGGAGGAGATCGATGCGGCGCTCGCCGTAAAAATCCGGCGGTCGCAATGGAATCCAGTCCTCCTGGGCGGTACCGGCGAGATAGTCCTTGGACAGATTCGGGCGGTCGTACGGAGCCGCATCGTCGGCGCTTATGATGGTGACACGTCCTTCGTACGCTTCACGCCGGAGCATCTCTGCCGCCGCGAAGCCGGCGGCGCCTCCGCCGACGATCACGACCGAGGCGGGCGATTTTTGCGGGGAAACGGCTGTCCGCGCCCGACCGGGTGCAGACAGCTTTTCCCGCACAAAGACGGTATCGCCGATTCGTTCGACACGCCAGCATGGAATGGCATCGAACGCGGGCGCACGCAATGCCTCTCCCGTACGAAGACTGAAGCAGGCGTGATGCCATGGGCAGCGCAACTCGTCGCCGAGCATCAATCCTTCAATGAGCGGCCCGCTGTAGTGCGAGCACGTGGCTCCGACTGCGAAGAATTCGCCTCCGCGGCGCGCGAGGATCACGTCCTCCTGGCCGATGTGTCCCAGAAGCATTCCTCCGTCGGAAAGACGATCTGTCGAGACTCCCTTGCTGAAATCCGGTCCGTTTCCGCCTTCCATATCTCACCTGTCAGAGTGTTGAATGCCGGCACGTTTCACTTAACTTTTACTGTAATGTTGTCTGTCACGGCAAGCAAGATGGTTGTGGTCTTTTGGTGGGAGATACGAATTGTATTGGAGCGTGAGCCGGAGGTAACTAGGTATTCCCCCAAAGCGATGTTATGTTCAGACATGCATGAGCGTATTGGGCCGACAATTATGCGCGAAGAATCAAGCAGGTGCGCATAGATGACTGTTTCAGCGAATAGCGCGGAGTAAGGAGGCCATCGTGGCGAGGAGAAAACTCGATGGGTCAAATCCTGTCACCAATACGAGCAAAGATGGTTCTACGAGGCGCGAAATGCTGGTTCACGGAAGCAAGGTGGCGGCCGGCCTGGGGATTGCTGCCTTGCTGGATAATTTAGGAACCTTCACGAGGAAATCGTATGGTATGGAACGGACGACGAACCTCCTCGATTCACTGACGCCCGCTCGCACGGCCTTGCTGGTGATCGACATGCAGCGTGACTTTCTCCTGCCGGAAGGGTACGCGGCGCAGGCAGGGCTCGACATTGCGCCGTTAGTCGCGGCCATCCGTCCAATCGAAAAGCTGCTTGCGGTGGGGCGAAAAGCCGGACTGCTGATCGTACATACTCGCGAGGGCCATGTGCCGGACCTGTCCGATTGTCCACCATACAAACTGGAGCGGAGTCGAAGGGCCGGTGCGGAGATCGGCTCGAAAGGTCCGCTCGGTCGTCTGTTGGTACGGGGTGAGCCGGGGCACGATTTCGTGGAGGCTTTACGTCCCCTGGAGCGGGAGATCGTCATCGATAAGCCGGGCTATAGCGCGTTCGTTCACACCGGATTACAACAGATGCTGACGAAGCGCGGCATTGAAACACTCATTTTGACGGGCGTCACCACGGAGGTGTGCGTCAGTTCGACGTTGCGCACCGCAATCGACCTTGGGTACCGCTGTATCACGGTGAGTGATGCCTGCGCTTCGGGAAATCCCGACTTGCACAAAGCTGTGTTAGCCATGATCGGCGTGGAAGGCGGCATCTTCGGCGAAATCACCACTACCGCCGAGGTCATTGAACGGCTCGCACCATGATCGGTCGGCAACTTAACCGCAACGTTCCGAACCGGCATCAGCGCATTGGTCTCTTGGTAACGGGGCCGCACAATGCTTCACACTTTGCCTTTATCAGGCGTGTTCGAGGGCGCTGCCCTTATGGGCGGCGATATGGTCGGTCTTGTCGCTTTTGATTTCGTATTGGGGATCGTCTTCCGAGGCGTGGTGAGTATGGCCCTTGTAGTTAAAATCCTTGGTGTGGACGACAACGATGGTTCCTGACACCCGTCCCGCCTCGGAATTCCATCGTACATGATCGCCGACCTTAAACTTCTTCCTCATTGTGCCGTCTCATTTCTTCCAGCGCTCACCCGGCGAGGCCAAAACCGATCGACAAGGATATGTACGAAGCCGCAACAAGGGCCCTAATCGGAGACTCGCTGAATCGTCGAGGCATAGCCGTCTTCCGACACATAGGCGTTGACCTGATCGCCAATCGTCACGCGATCCATCTTCGTATGATCGTCGACGCGGACACGGGTCGTTTCGCCGTTGGTATCCTTGATGGACACATGCCTTGTTCCGATATCCTGGATCCTTCCGGTGACCGAATCCTGTTTGATCCGTTCTCCCAAGGTCGGTGAAGCTGCGCGCCGTTCGGACGCTGTCTGGCTGCATCCAAACGTCCCAGCAGATAGCGCCACTGTGGTCACAAGAGCAATATGTAATAGGTTGAGTCCCATAACGGCACCTCCTCCAGTTCTCTCTTAGTTGATTCTAGCTGGGAAGCACCGCAGCCCGTGCTAGGAGTGGCCCTAGACGCAGCTCTCTGCATCAACGGACTCGTGAACGGAATACCCCCGAGATCGACGAGGCGGTATGGCCGGCTGACACGGCAGCGTGTTGCCGTTGCGGGTCATGCAATGTGCAATAGACGAAGGAGGTCACGTTTCCGAAGGAAAGAAAGTCTCGTGCCGATAGCCGCTCCGGTAAGGACTTGGGGGAAGACTCCATTAACAGGAACGGAGATGAAACCTCGGCATGCTCTCATGCGGCTGCGCGACGGGTTTGCACCCAATAGACTCGGCTAGGATCCAAGGTGACATCGGCTTGGCCTGTCCGACTTAAAAAATCGATGGCTAAGAACACTTGATTCCAGGTCAAGTCGGGACAGAGCTGCGTGACGTCATCCAACGAACAGGCTGTGCCTCGTTCTTCCAGAACAGACCGGACACGATCAACGATAGCTGCCTCACTCATGAGTCACCTCGCTTTCTGATAGCATATCGGCCGAAGCACGTTATGTGCCAGACTGAAGTTTTCAGGAATCTTCTCCGCACACCAAGCGTACTGGACTCATAAAATTAAGCATGGCGAGTGGTTAGCGAGTGGTTATAAGACTAAGGATGGCTACTTAAGGAAGATCGAGTCAATCTTGCCGTAATTTTGAACTGAGCGGATTCCAAAAGGCGCAGAGTGCGCAATCGCTCTTTAAGAAACCAGATTTGATGTCTGATGAGTATCTGTTTCACAGTCAATCAACTCCGTGCACGGTATAGTCACGTAACTCCTTGGCCTTGATCTTGCACCGAAAAAGATCGTGTGGTTTTCATGCAGTCTAGAGCCAAAGGGATTTGTTGCTGTGCAGCCGCCTGAAATAAGCCGATTGTGTTCAGCATCTGTATTCCTGGCTACTCTACATCCGTCATTCAGCGGATTGTACAATAATGAAGTGTCTATGCTCATCGTAAGAAGAGTTCAAGCGCTGGTGTCATAAGTGTGACGTCATGAGTGTGACGACATGGCACTAAGGGAAACATGTCAAGGATTGAAGGGGGGTATCTATGCTTCAACAAGTAGAGCAAGTCGAGAAGGAGGCAAATATATCGGCCGCCGGACGAATCCTTCTGGCTGTCGACGAATCCGAAAACTCTCATCGCGTTGTCCAGTATGTTGGATCTCTCCTGAGCCGAACACCCGATGCCGTCATCACCCTCTTTCATGTGCTCAAGCCCATGCCGCGGAGGTTACTGGAGCATGGTGGGTCGGAGAATCCGGCGGTCGAGGCGCAATTGAGCGTGCAGTTGCGCAATGAGCAGGACGCTTGGATTCGGAAGGAACGAGAATCCGAGTGTCACGTCCTGAAGCAGGCGTGTGAGACGTTGGCGCAATCCGGGTTCGACATGAGCCGCGTGGCGGTAAAGTATGGTCATGACGACGATATCGCCAGAAATATCCTCGAGGAGGCTCGAATCGGGCATCACGATACCATCGCCGTAGGACGACAGGGGATATCGCGGATCAAACAAATCTTCGGCGGCGGCACGACCGACCATCTCCTGCACGCCGCCAAGGGATTTGCAATCTGGGTGGTGGTATGAACACAGGTGAAGATTCGTACCTTCTGCAATACCTTCAGGGACTCTTGCTTCTCGCGCCTCGACTTCCGGCCCCTCAACTTCATGCTTGCCAGAACATCTTCGCTGTCGCTGAGGATGTATGGTGAACGGAAAGCCACGCGTGGTGATTCTTGGTGGTGGATTCGGCGGCATGTATGCCGCGTTGGACTTCGAACGCGCGCTGGCGCGCGGAGCCGACGTGGACGTCACTCTCGTCAACCACAACAATTATTTCCTCTTCACTCCGATGCTGCACGAAGTCGCGGCGAGCGACCTCGACATCACCAATATCGTCAGCCCGATCCGCAAGTTACTGCGTCGAGTGACCTTCTTCCACGGCGAGA
>JAICUC010000076.1 GCA_025936075.1 Nitrospira sp.
CGAAGTGGATGACGCCTTGGCTCAACTGGGCGACGTTGTCATTGTCCCGGAAGAAGCCGGATACGGCCGTGCAGGTTCTACAAGACGGTCTCAAGGCCAATCCCGATAGCGAGGAGTTGCATTTGCTCCTGGCCTCCGCGCATTTCGAACAAGGGCAGATTGATCTCGCCATTACTGCGTATGAGGCGACCTTGCGTCTGAATCCCCGAAACTTGCTGGCGGCGAATAATCTGGCTGTCCTACTCGTGGATCACAAGAGTGATCCGTCGAGTTTGCAAAAAGCCTTCGCGCTCAGCCGGGATTTTGAAAAAGAGGCGCCGCATCCGCTCTTCATCGATACGCTCGGCTGGGTGCGATTTAAAATGGGGCAGCAGGAAGAGGCGATTCGGTTGATGAAAGATGCCGTGGCCAAATCTCCGGAAATGTCCGTCTTGAACTATCACCTTGGGATAGCATTTTTTCAGTCCGGTAAACGTGCCGAGGCCCGTCCCTATCTTTTAAAGGCGCTCAAGAGTTCCGATCCGTTTGAATGGCGGCGAGAGGCGGAGCAAGTCCTTGCACAGATAAGGAGGTAAAAAGAATCTATGGTTCGTTCGGCGCGATTCATGATGAGTGGGGGGCTGATGGTCACGGCTATCACGATGGCGGTGCTGTCTGCTCATGCTGATGATGTGATGTCTGCCGCCCTGGTGTCACAGCTTGATCCAGGATATCGCCTCGGTGCCGAAGATATCCTGCTGGTATCGGTGTGGAAGGATGAACAACTGACGCGAGAAGTCGTCGTCCGTCCGGACGGGATGTTTTCGTTTCCGCTCGTCGGCGATATCCAAGCCGAAGATCGAACGGTCGAGGACATTCGCGGCGACCTCGCGAAGCGGCTGACAAAGTATATTCCGAATCCCAATGTTTCCGTGGCAGTCACGAAAGTCATCAGTTACAAGGTCTATGTCGTCGGGAGAGTGAATAAACCGGGTGAGTACTTGATCGGTCATTACACCGACGTGCTGCAGGCGCTCAGTCTTGCCGGTGGACTCACCCCGTTTGCTGCGGAAAACGATATCAAAGTCATGCGGCGAGTGAGGAAAGAACAATATGCCATTCCATTTCGCTATGGAGATCTCCGGAAAGGCAGGGACTTGGAGCAGAATATTATTCTCCAGCGCGGTGACGTCGTCATGGTGCCCTGACCGTCGCGCTCATGCAACCGAGCGGCGAGCGGAGAAACTGGCGTTGGAGTCGGAGGCGCACCATCCATGTTCTTTTCGTGGCGGTGATCGTTGCACTTGATGTCGCATCACGAAGCGAAGCAGCCGAGTGGTCACTCTTGCCATCCCTCGGCGTTAAAGGGGTCTATAATAGCAACTTGCTTTTGACCCCTCTACCTCACGACGAGACCTACGGCTATTGGGTTACCCCCGCGGCAGAGGTTGCAGGCAAGACCGAACGTCTTGAGGTCAGCAGCAGGATCGCCGCGGATGTTGTCGGATATTTTGGTGGCGAAGACAGACAGTTTACGAATGCTTTTACCCCGTTGTCCGTACGGTATAAGACCGAGAAGGATCTCCTCGGCTTCACCGGTGGCTTCACCCGCGACAACACACTCCTCAGCGAATTGCAGGCAACAGGAGTCGTTTTGCAGTTCGCTCAACGGAACCAGTGGATGGCAAATCCTACTTGGACAAGACAACTGACCGAAAAACTGTCGGTTCAGTCGGGCGTTCAGTTTTCGGATACCACGTATGAGAGTAGTCGATTGGTTGACTACCGAATCGCGGGCGGGTCTGGTGGCCTGCTGTATCAGCTGAATGAGCGCGATCAAATCCAATTGATGGGATCGTATGTCCACTTTCGCACGACTGATTCACCATTTGGATTTCAAGCCGATTTTCCAGGCATCAACATGAGTCTGACGCATGCCTTTGATGAATCGCTCACAGGAACCGTCTATGGTGGCCCCAGATTTTTATCGTCCACCTCGCAGACTTCGGTTGGTGACATCACGGCTCGTGATACCGTCTGGTTGGCGGGTGCGAGCATGAAAAAGAGTTTTGAAAGGGCCGCGTTGCAAGTGTCCTTCGCCCGGGATCTTGTGCCCAGTGGATTTGGATTGCTCATCCAGACCAATCGTGGAGAACTATCCGGTTCATACGAAATTTCGGAAACCCTTGCCTGTTCCTTTAATGTGGTTGGAATCCTTACGTCGGGAAAGACAAGAGCGGTCATCGGTGGAGTCTTTCCGGATAACAACTATGTCAGTCTGGCGCCGAAGCTGTCGTGGAAATTTCTCGAATGGTGGCAGGCGGAGCTCTCGTACATGTACCGATGGCGTGACATTGATACTGTCGCGGATTCAGCCCAATCCCATGCGACGACGTTCATGGTGACCTATTATCCACCAAAATTTTCATTGTCCTACTGAATCTATGGCACAGACACACATTTCATCACAGGCATCCGGACCTCCCATGAGTTTAAAGGACTATATCTCGGCCTTTCATCGCCGCCGTAAGCTTATCCTCCTGGCCGGTCTTGGTCTGTTGGCTGTGTCCTTGACGTTAGCATTTCTTTGGCCGCCGACCTATAAGTCAACCGCTACCATATTGATTGAGGAGCAGGAGATTCCCTCCGATCTCGTACGATCAACCATCACTAGTTATGCCGATCAACGGATCGAAACCATCAAACAACAGGTGATGAGCCGCACCACCCTCTGGAAAGTGGTCGAGCAATTCAATCTCTACGAAGATCAGCGGAAGAACAGCCCGGCTGAGGAAATTATCAAACGCTTCATCAAGGACGTTGAAGTGGAAGTCATCAGTGCCGACGTCGTGGATAAACGCACACAGCATGCGACAAAGGCGACCATTGCCTTTACAGTGGCGCATCAAAATCGCTCTCCGGAATTGGCACAGAAAGTAGCGAACGAACTGACCAGCTTGTTCTTGGGAGAAAATCTGAAGAGCCGCGAACGCCAAGCCCAGGAAGCCACCTCGTTCCTTCAGCAAGAAGCGGAAAATCTTGCACGGCACATCAGCGAAATCGATGAAAAGATCGCGGCGTTTAAACAACGAGCCAACGGGGCGCTTCCGGAGTTGATGCCGTTGAATCAACAGCTCATGAACCAAGCTGAACGTGAATTGATGGACGTTGACCAGCAGGTCCGAAGCCTTGAGGAACGCAAGACCTATCTCGAAGGGGAATTGGCGACGATCAAACCGAACACGCCGATCTTATCCGTGACGGGTGAACGTATTTTGGATTCAGCCGAGCGCTTGCGGGCGATCCGCGCCGAATATGCCGGGGCTGCCGCCAATCTATCGGCGGATCATCCCGACATGATCAAGATGAAACAGGAAATCGAGGCTTTGGAAAAAGAGACCGGCCAACTCCCTGATGCGGAGGAAGCTTCGAAGCGACTTATCGATGCGCGCGCGACATTGGCAGCCGACTTAGAGCGATTGGGAAATGAGCACCCCGACGTCCTGAGGGCTCAACGAAAAATATCCGCCCTTGAGCAAGAAGTGCATCGGCTCAGAGCCGTTCCGAGCAAGACCCTCAATCAGCGGCCGGAAAACCCCGCCTATATCAATCTTCAGGCGCAGTTGAATTCTGCGGGGTCATCATTGGAGGCATTGCGGAAAACCCGTCTGGACATCAAGCGTCGACTACAGGGGTATGCGACACGTCTGGAAAAGGGGCCGGAGATTGAACCGGAATACCTGATTTTGACCAGGGATCGAGATACATCCGGACAAAAATATCAGGACATTCGGTCGAGGTTGTTGGAGGCGAAGGTGGCGGAAGGTTTGGAAGTCCAACGAAAAGGCGAGCGCTTTTCCCTGATCGATCCACCCAGTCTCCCTGAAAAGCCGTATAAACCGAATCGTTTGGCCATCGTACTGCTCGGTTTCATTCTTGCCGTAGGCGGCGGGGTCGGCTTAGGAGCTGCGGCAGAGTCACTTGATCATTCCATCAGGACGCCCGATCAGCTCGTGGCCTTGACGCAGCATTTCCCCTTGGCGGTAATTCCGTTCATGCCGAACGAGGAAGATCTGTCCTGCGCGAGACTACGACGGCGGGTCGTTCAGACCGCGGGGATAGGCGTCTTTGCGACAGTCCTCTTGTTGTTACACGTGTTTGTCATTCCTTTGGATGTGCTGTGGTTCACCGCATTAAGGCGGTTGGGCATGGAGTAACTGGAAAGGCGGCCATGGATCGTATTCGTACCGCACTTGAGCTGTATAAGGATTTCAAAAGCTCCTCTTCTCATGGGGAGAGCACGAAACGGGCTGCCCAATCCGTGCCGCCGCCGATCACCTATACACGAACCAGATCGCTGAGCATTGCGCACGCTGTTCTACATGGGCATCGAGTCATGGCGGCTCATAGCAAAGGATCGTTCGTCGATGCCTACAAGATTCTTCGCACACAGGTCACGCAGCGACTGCGGGAAAACGGGTGGAATGTGGTGGGGGTGACAAGCCCAGGTTACGGTGAGGGTAAGACATTGACTGCCGTCAATTTGGCCGTGAGTGTTGCCATGGAAACAACCCAAACGGTGCTTCTCGTCGACTCGGATCTGCAAGACCCCACCGTGCATCAGGTATTTGGATTGAAAGACTGTCTCGGTCTCGCCGATTATTTGCTGGACGATCAGCCTGTCGAGGATCTGCTTCTTCATCCCGGAATCGGACGGTTCGTCTTGCTGCCGGGGGGGCGGGCGATCTCAAACTCCACCGAGATTTTGACCTCCCCCAAAATGGTAGCCCTCGTGGAGGAGTTGAAGCATCGATATCCCTCTCGAGTCGTCATATTCGACCTCCCACCGTTGCTCCATACGGCGGATGTCTTGGCATTTTCCCCATACACGGACGCTCTTCTTCTCGTCGTTGAGGAGGGAAAGACGACGGGTGAAGAACTGCAGCGGGCGCTGGCTCTTGTCAAGAATTCACGCCCTGTTCTGGGAACGGTGTTAAACAAATCCGGCCGATCGTCTCTATCTCTGGCAGAGATGAAGGCCATGTTGGCCACATAGTCGGCCACCGAGCGATGTACCCATGTATGAGGCATTCTATCAGTTCAAGGCTAAGCCGTTCGCGCTCTTGCCGGACAGCAGCTTTCTCTACCCCGGTTCGGAGCACCAGGCTGCTTACAGCCTACTGGAGTATGGCATTCTGAGTCAGGCGCCGTTTATGGTGCTCACGGGCGATCCCGGTATGGGGAAGACATCGCTATTGCAGAAGCTCATTGCCGAGCATGGCAGCAAACATAAAATTGGATTGGTGACCAATGCCCGTTACAATATCGAGCAGCTCTTGCCGTGGATTCTCCTGTCTCTTGGGTTAAGCACCAAACGACTGGATCCGATCGAAGCCTACCACATCTTTTCAGAGTTTCTCTCTCAGGAGTCAAAACGTTTTCGACGGGTGATTCTCATCGTCGATGAAGCCCAAAGCCTGGGGGCTGAGCTGCTCGAAGAATTGCGGTTATTGTCCAATATGAACGACGGCAAGATCTTGAAGCTGCAGATCATCCTCTCGGGCCAACCCGATCTTTATACGCTGCTCCAGCGCATCGATATGACTCAGTTTGCTCAGCGGATTGTCGTCGACTACCATCTGAAACCGCTCTCTGAAGACGATACCGCCAACTATATTCGCCATCGAATACGAGTCGCAGGCGGGCGTCCGTCCCTCTTTACGAATACGGCTTGTGCATTGGTGCATCGATTGAGCCGAGGGAACCCTCGACTGATCAATCAAGTATCTGATATCGCCTTGACCTATGGATATGCCGAACAAGCAAGAATCATTACCTCCAAGTTGGTAGCCCAAGCAGCCCTTGATCGAAGTAAGGGAGGCATCCTTCCACTTGCCGCAAAAGAGGAGTTGGTGGGACTTGCGGCGGCACCGGAAGATCCCATGGAACTGGATGATCCTATTCCGAGCCCAGAGCCGACCACAGTGTCTTCAGAATCAACCGAGGCCCACCGGAAGAGATCTCCAGAGGAGGACTATGCACAAGCGATGGAACTTAAAGAAGCAGGCCGATTGAAAGAGGCAGTGGATCTGTTTCATGTAGCGGCCAGGGACAAGTCCATGTGGTTCGAGGCCTATTCGCAAGTCGGATTATGTTACGTGAAGATGAAAGAGCATCATGCTGCGATACAGGCGTTTCGCACTGCTCTGGAGGATCCCTCGGCCCTGGAGCAAGATATCCTTGACGTGCTCTATGTGTTGGGGCGCAGTCTTGAGTCCGTGGGGAGGGGCGGGCAAGCGCTGGACGTCTACCAGCGCATCAGTCATGTCACTCCAACGTTTAGAGATGTCGCGAATCGGTTACGGGAGTTGCAGCAGACGGCGAATCAATCGAGTCACCAAGGGAACCGCCCAGCGGGAAGGCACTCATGGTTCAGTAGCGTGGTGGACAATGTTCAACGTTTTCTCATCGGCGATCGGAAGTAGAGAGTCCCGTCTGTTCCTGCATTTCCACTTCTCACGAGTGTTCTAGGCCTCCGATAGTTGAGGGGAGTACACAAGAATCATGTCGGATCCGATCAAGGACTTGTCCGACCCCGAAGTGAGCCCTTCGGAACGCTATGAGCGGGGGCTCGCGCTGAAAAACGCCGGACTGCACAAGGCCGCGATCGATCAGCTTGAAATGGCTGCAGTGGATCAATCCTTGGCCGTCAAGGCCCATGCTCAGATTGGACTGTGTCATAAATTGTCCGGTCGCTATGAGGACGCTGTCAGGGCGTTTCAGAAAGCTCTCAAAGCCGCGCCGGCATCGCCAAAGGAAACTGTTCAGATTCTCTATGTCCTAGGGCGTGCGCTGGAATCATTGGGCCGGGTCGCTGAAACGCTGGAAGCCTATCGCTGGATCAGGCGTGAGGATGCGGCCTATCGGGATGTCGCTGAACGCATTGAGCGACTGAGTTCTCAGCGCCCGACAGCGGCCGTGAAAAAAAGCTAATTGGAGACAGGCAAAGAAGCGGCTCGCAACTCGTAGTCGAACCCTCGCCGCTGCAAGCAAATTAATCTTCGACGACTGAGTTCGTCGACCAGGCAGAACACTTGATTCCACGTGAATTCTGAAAGAGAGAGCAGAAGTTCCTCAAGCCCGATCTGTCGTCGTTTTTGAAGGATGGCCAATAATTTAGCCGAAGCCTGTTGGGTCATTGTATTCCTCCATGATCGCTATCTCGTGATCAAGGTATCTCGTCACCGTTTCAAAATCGTCACTTCCATGTAAAACTTGTGTTAATTGCACCGGCTCTCTGTGATAGGCTCGAGCCTTGCTATGTAGAGAGGTGGTTATGGACTGTATTCTGGTTCGTCACGGGATTGCGGTAGAGCCTGATGAATGGGATGGAACGGAGGAGAATCGTCCTCTCACGGAGAAGGGGAAAAGACGTGTTCGGCAGGCTGCCGAAGGGTTGGCAGCGCTTGATTGTAAGCCGACCCATCTATTCACGAGTCCCTATGTGCGCGCCTATGATACGGCGAGACTTTTACGCGCAGTGGTCTGTCCGACGTTGAAGGTCGAAACACGCGAGGAGCTGGTTGTCGGAGCGAAACCTCAGCAGCTTGTTGAATTATTGCATGCACTCCCGTCGGATGCGGTGGTGGTATGTGTGGGACATGAACCTCAGCTCGGTGAAGCGGTAAGCCTGTTGCTCTGTGGAAAGGCCCTTCCCAACTTTCCGCTCAAGAAGGCCGGGGCTGCGCTGATCGAATCAGAGGACGTTATCAACCAGGGCGAGGGGCGGTTGTGCTGGTGGCTGCAGCCGAGGCAGCTGCGGATCATAGGAAAGCGAGCCTATGGCAAGAAAGGGGTGGAACAGTCTTAAGAGGGCGCCGGTTCAGTATCCATCGGAGCTTTGTGGTTCTGGAGCACCGGGAGAATATGTCCTCGAAGCTCATCCTGGATCTCCTCGGGAGACTTTCTTGCATCGACGACATTGAAGCGAAATTCAATCGCCATCTTATCGAATTCTTCAATCAACAGCGATTGGTATTTTTTGAAACTATCATAGAGATCGCCTCCAAGACGGAGATCCATTCCGGATTCCCAGTAATTCATTCCGGTGGTCTCGATGACTCGAAGCGCCAGGGTTTCCACATCGATTCGAAGATAGCAGACCAAGTCGGGGATCAGCGCAAACCCGAACACGTCACGGATCCATTGTCGGTCGGCGCTCCGCACGAAATCGCGCGCGAACGCCGTATAGATATAGCGATCCGTCAAGACGACGAATCCGGATCGGAGCGCCGGGATGATCTGATGCTCCAGGCGATCGGCGAAATCCGTCGCATAGAGCAGACTGAGCGACCAACGATCGACGATATTGCCCGCCTTCGCCATTTCGATGGTTTTTGACATGAGATTGGAACGGGTCCACCCGGTCGTCATCACTCCGTACCCCTGGACCTCCAGCCACTCTTGCAGCATCTCGATATGGGTCGATCGGCCGACTCCGTCGGTTCCCTCGATGGCGATCAACTTGCCTTTCAGCTCACTCGGATCTAGGTACTTCAAACCGTCGCCAAAAAAGCGTGCGTCGGCCATAGGTTCCTCGTCTGGGTTTGTAGCCATGGAGTGCTTCTTCCACCAACGCCCGCATCTGTTCCTGCTGCGTCTCGATGCCCCGGGTCGCGTCCATCGTCAATAGACCGCATTCATCAACGATCTTGTCGTACTCCTCCAGGATCCGTGATTGAAAGATTCGGAAACTTTCGGTGATGTCCGGGCTCAGATCCATGTCCATGCCGGCTTCATAGTATTTGAAGTGACCGCGAGTCCCTCGTGAGAGCCGGGAAATGGCGACTTCGATCGGGACTTTGAAATAAAACGCCATATCGGGCTTGATCGAAAACGCGTAGAGTTTCCGAACCCACTCGTTCGCCACGCCGCGTACCACATCGCGCGCAAACGCCGTATACATATATCGATCGGCGAGGACAAGCATGCCCGCCTTCAGAGGCGGGAGGATCTGATGATAGAGGCGGCTGGCAAAGTCGGTGGCATGCAGCAAACTGAACGTCGTGGGGGTGAGGCTTTTCGATTTTTTCCCTCGTTTGGTGGTTTCTTTCACGAGTGCCGATGAATTCCATTCGGTAAAGAACACCTTGTGGCCTTTGGACTCAAGCCATTTATGCAGCAGTTGCAGTTGAGTGCTTTTTCCTGACCCATCGATACCTTCGACGATGATCAGCTTCCCGGGATGGGGGTGAGGAGCTGCCTTGAGCAGGTGGGGTTCGGTCATGATGGCTCGGTTTCCGGCAGCACGCCGGAGAACTGGACCGGTCGATGGAAGATCTGTTCGAACAGGTCGGCTCTGCTCTTGGCGGCCCACAATTCCATTTCTGCGTCTCCCGTCAAATGCACTTCGATCGTAATCTGTTTTCGAAATCTAACGTTCACGGCCTGAACGAGCGAGAAATGGGTCCGATCGAGCGCGTCGGCTATCCGAAGCAACGAAGCAAGGATTTTGACCACGCGTCGCAAGCGAGGCGCCAAACAATCGAATGCTTCATGTTTCAGCGACGGCAAAGCCCGCCGGTGGTAGCGAGCGATGTTGGCGACCATATCGATTTCCTCAGCCGCCAACCCGCTCAAGTCGCTATGTTTGATGAGGTAGTACGCGTGTTTATGATGTTGTCTCGGGTTGATGAGATATCCGACATCGTGCAGAATGGCTGCGTATTCCAACCAGGTGCGTTCCTGCTGTCCCAAGCGATGTTCTCTCTTGGTTTGATCGAACAGGCTCAGCGCCAAGTCGGCCACGTGCAATGAATGAACCTCCGGCGCCTGGCAGCGTCGGGCAAGTCCGATCACGTTTCGACGACGAACGTCGGGAATATCATTTTCGGCTTTGAGCCCCTCTCGGTGCCGTACGATAAAATCGTAGATGACACCCTCACGAATCGCCTTGTCACAGAGTGTGATCTCGCTGAGATCGGACAGTTCCAAAAGCCGCCGGAGAATCACGGCAGTCGGCAACAGCGTATCGACACGCTTTGGATCTAGACCGGGGATCGTCAAACGAGCCTTCACTGATGATCGAGCCAACTCCGTTTCGAGGCTACGGATATCCTTTAATGAGACGGTCGCCAGATTATGCTGCGGCAATGGTCGTCCGGTTTGACGGAGGTGGGCGACCTCGCCGAGGTTCCCTGCCATCCCGGAGGTGGCGACCAATGAATGAAACTTCTTCATCCTGAATGATCCGATGGCGTCGCGCAGATGGGTGAGTACGGCATCGTGCAAGGCATACAGCATCGACTCAGACGGTGGAGCTTGGGGAAGGAATTGTTCAGCCAAACGAATCGCTCCGAGTTTGAGACTCTTGCCGTGGATCAGACCTTCTCGATTCCCTACGATCAACTCCACGGAGCCGCCCCCAATGTCGACGACAAGCGTCGGTCCGTCCGGGAGGGCGATACTGTGTTTGACGCCCAGGAAAATCAGCCGAGCTTCCTCCGTCCCGCTGATCACCCGCACCCTCAGCCCTGTCTGTTCCATGATGAAAGCCACGAAGTCGCCGCCGTTTTGGGCTTCACGCACGGCACTGGTCGCGACGGCGATGATGCGTTCGAATCCTTTGTTGCGGGCGAGCGTGACCAGCGTTTTGAGGACTTCCAGGGCACGGGTCATGGCCTCTTCCGAGAGGCGCCTGGTTGAGAATACACCGTTGCCCAGGCGCGTTATGTCCTTAAAACGGTCGAGTATCTTGAAACCGGCATCCGGGAGAATCTCAGCCAGCACCATATGAATGGAGTTCGTCCCAATATCGATGACGGCGAGCTTAGACACAGAAGTTCCCCGCGGATGGAAAATCGATGGACATTAATGAAAGAACGGACCGCCTGTCAACAATCAGAGCGTACACCGTATGGTACATGTATCCGACTGCGGTGGAGCAGAGCGGAGTAGATCGAATGTTATTCGACGATGAAATGGACGCTCCGGTTTTTTTGTCTGCACTCGACGGAATGCTCCACACACAGCGGGCGATCTTTTCCGTAACTGGTTGTCGTGACGTCTATGGAGAGACCAAGTTCCAGAAGGTAGGATTTCACATTCCTGGCTCGACGCTCCCCCAGCACGAGATTGTACGCCGATGTGCCGAATTCGTCGCCGCGCCCTTCGAGGAGAAGAAGTGCCACCCGGTCGTGTTGCAATTGCTTGGCATCAGCTTCAAGGACACGCATCGCGTCGGCTCGGACGGTATCCCGATCAAAATCAAACAGGACATCGTCCAATGTCCCAAGAGTCGAGCCACCGGCGTTTCGAGACAAGAGCTCGGATCTCATGGCGGGGCTTGTTCGCGAGTCGGTCGGTTGTCCATCATCAGGAGGAATGTCTTTGATCGCGGGTTCCTTGATCAATTCCACTTGCGCCGGCCCTTCTTGACCTGATTCCGATCCCCACCACCATTTTACCGAACAACCCTGTACGAGGAGAACGGCGATGACGAACAGGCTCGACGTCATGGCACCGCGCACCTGTCTCATAGATCCTCCTCCGAGTAATGGACGAGTCGATCGTCATCGAGGAAGCGTCGTCGCCTCTTCATAGATGGGCCGCGTATCCGTGATCGGTTCCCATTGTAAGATCGCCAACGAATCCTCAACGTATTTCGGCGTCCGCATGCCGTTCAAGACGCAAGTGACCCCGGGCGTGCTTGTGAGGAGCCACAACATCTTCTGTGACAGTGAAGCGGCGCGGTGTGATGTCGGGAGGAGAGGGTCGATCGTTCGCGTAACCCGTTCGGTCTGTGCGCGGCTCTGTAGGATTGCCTCGCGACGAAACCCCCGCAGTAGAGTCAGCAGCTCCGGAATGTAGCGTTGGCGCCAGCGTTCCCATTGTTCGGCCACGTCTCCGGAAAGCTGGTGTGTGAGCAATTGTAAGACTTGATTGATGTGTGGAGCGATCATCTGGCGCTCAAGGTGTTCCCAATGTTCGAGCCCTTGAATCTGCTGACGAATACGGTGCAGTTCCGCAGACCAATTGAAGTATGCATCCGATGTCGTTCCTGTTTCCGACGGGGGGATATTCGGCGCGAGGGACGTTCTGTATTCCTGTTCGAGCGCGCCCACCTTGCTCAG
>JAICUC010000294.1 GCA_025936075.1 Nitrospira sp.
CCGAGTGGAAGGAGATCTGCAGCGATTCAAGGATTTCATTGAGTCCCGCAGTCAAGAGACCGGCGCCTGGCGAGGAAAAGTCGCCTGAGGAAACGAGAGTGGAAAAGACTGTGGCTCGAGGGTTCAGCGGGCAGCGTCGCCGTGGCAGTCACGGCGACGCTGCGGGTTCGAGGTAAGTCTCTCACGGCCTGGTGTTTCCTCGCTCTGTGGCGCCCTTCTCTTGGGATACTTCTTTCGGAATGGCTCAATGTGCGTGAGAGAAGGAGAACATGAATCATGATACGGCGCATGATCGTCACCTTGTTCTGCAGCGTTCTCTCGACGTCTTTCGTTTCAGCCCAAGATGCCATCCTTCCACAAGGCAATCCAGAGCTTCAGAAACCCGATGCGGCGAACCAAGACCGACGGGAAGAGATCCGGAAAAACCGGCTGAAACAGCAAGGACAGGGGGAAAACTATAAAGTCGAAGGAGAGTTTCAAGGCGGTTCAAGCGGACCGAAAGTCGAAGCCAAAAGAGGCCATGACCGTGAGCACACCGGCATCGAAGATCCGAGTGTGAATCCCGGTCAGGCTTCGGGATTGAAAACCGTCCGTGGCCGCGTTCTCAAGTCTGAGGAAACCGCCCTTACTATAGAACGATCGAATGATAAAGAGATCGTTCTTACGATTGATCCTCAGACAAGATTCAACGCCAACATACATCCCGGCGACCGCATCACGGCGACTATGACTAATCAGGGACGAGCCGTGGAGGTTCAAAAGGAAGGAAAACCTAAACCATGAACGCACTGAGATATATAAAATTCCGATCCTGGTTTGCCGTTGCACTCCTCCTCTTCGTCGTGCCGGCCTGCACCGGTCGCTCCCCGGATCAACCGAAAGCCGATCTGACGGGCGAATATCGAATCGTCAGCGGAGAGCGCAACGGCGCGCCGATCGATCAGGGTGAGCTGACCGACACGTCGATCTATATCAACGACAAGACCATCATTGCCTACGATAAGGACCGAAAAGAAATGTTCGCGGTCACCTATACGCTTGAGACGAAGCAAGACCCGTGGCACATCACGATGGTCAGCACCAAAGCGCCGGAAGTCGGCGCGGTTTCGAAAGGGTTGGTCGAAGCCGACCAAAATAAGGTCACATTGATCTATGCCTTGCCGAACGGCCAACCGCCGACGGACTTTAAAGCCGGTCAGCAACAGCAAATGTTCGTGATGGAGAAGGCCGGAACCGCGGGAACGAAAGGGTGAGCCAAGGAATGAAGGAGACGCCATGGCGAGACGATCTTTAAAACGTACCGCGAGAAGAACTGCCCATGGCGCCCGCGACAAGGCACAGGCCGCTGTGTCGAGAAAAGGTGGACGGATCATGGCGAGCCATGCGAACGGCGAGGCTTTGTGTCCCGGTTCGAGTCGGAACGGCTCGCTGAGTCAGGAGAAAATGTGGGCCTATGGGCTCGGCCTGTTTGGAATCGGGCTGGGTTTGGCGGAATTGATGGTGCCACGGCGGCTTGCGAGGATGATCGGGGCGCCGCCTCGGCATGATGGACTGATCCGGGCCATGGGGTTACGGGAAATCGCCAGCGGAGTAGGCATCTTGACACAGGGCTCGTCGGCCACGGCGGTTTGGTCGCGGGTGGCCGGAGATGCGATGGATCTCGCCTGCCTGGGCGCCGCGTTCATGTCGAACCGCTCACATCGCGGCCGGGTGGCGTTGGCGACCGCCGCCGTGTCGGGCGCGACACTCTTGGACATGATCACTGCGCAACAATTGAGCCGAGGGATCGAAACGAGAAACGGCTGCATTTCACTGACGGTCGCTCTCGTCATAGATCGCCCGCAACAAGGGCTCTATCGGCATTGGCGTGAGCTGACGAACTTGCCGACATTCATGAAGCATCTGGTACGTATTGAGATACAGGACGACCGCAGGTCGCACTGGGTTGCGAAAGGGCCTGCCGGATCGACGGTCGAGTGGGATGCTGAAATCATCGAAGATCGTCCGAATGAATATATCGCCTGGCGATCGATTGAAGGCTCCCAAGTGGACCATGCCGGTTCCGTCCGATTTGAACCGGCCTCCGGTGGCCGAGGCACGATCGTCACTGTCGAGATGGAATATCGGCCTCCATTGGGAACGGTGGGCGCCGCAGTAGCCGCATGGTTCGGCGAGGACCCGAATCAAACGGTGAAGATGGATTTGCGCCGATTCAAACAGATGATGGAAACCGGAGAAGTCATCACGACCGAAGGACAACCGGCAGGACGAGCGGAGAGTACGTCGCGGAAGTAAGACTGCGCCATGAAACGGTAAGTGCTGAGTTCTGTGTCCTGAGTCCTGGGATTTCGGATCGAGACTCAGTACGCAGCACTCAGGACACAGCACTGAGGAGAGTGCGATGAAAGCCAACTGCTGGTACGGCAAGCAAGATATGCGGGTGGTGGATGTGCCGGATCCGAAAATCCTCAACAAAAAGGATGCGATCGTGAAGGTGAGTTCGGCAGCCATCTGCGGGTCCGAGTTGCATCTCTACAACGGCTTCGTGCCGACGATGGAACAGGGCGATGTCATGGGCCACGAGTTCATGGGCGAGATCGTCGAGATCGGTCCGGAGGTCAAGCAACGTCGCGTGGGAGACCGTGTCGTCGTCGCCTTCCCGATCTCCTGCGGACAATGTTTCTTTTGCAAAAAGGAACTCTACTCGCTGTGTGAAAACACCAACCCAAATGCGTGGATGGCGGAGAAATTTTTCGGCCATTCGCCGGCCGGTATCTATGGCTATTCGCACTTGACCGGCGGCTTTGCGGGCGGCCAGGCCGAATATGTGCGTGTTCCCTTCGCCGATGTCGGCACGATTAAAATCGAAAACGGCTTTTCCGACGAACAGGTGTTGTTTCTCTCCGATATTTTTCCGACCGGCTATATGGCCGCTGAACAATGCAACATTCAGCCGGGCGACACGGTCGCCATATGGGGGTGCGGACCGGTCGGCCAGTTCGCGATCCGCAGCGCGTTCCTCCTTGGCGCCGAGCGAGTGATCGCCATCGACCGTTTTCCGGCGCGGCTCCAGATGGCGCGCGATGGAGGAGCGGATACGATCGACTATGAAGAAACGGACGTCTACGACACGCTCATGCAGTTGACCGGCGGTCGGGGACCGGATTCCTGCATGGATGCCGTCGGCTTGGAAGCGCACATGCCGGGACTGTTGTACTACTACGACCGTATCAAACAAGCGATGATGTCGGAATCCGATCGGCCGATCGCCTTGCGGCAGGCCATCATGGCCTGCCGAAACGGCGGCACGGTATCCATTCCCGGCGTCTACGGTGGGTTGATCGACAAAATGCCGATGGGCGCGGTGATGAACAAGGCGTTGACGATCAAAACCGGCCAAACACATTGCCAACGGTACCTGAAGCCGTTGTTGGATCGCATCGCCCATGGCGACGTCGATCCCAGCTTCGTCGTGACGCATCGGATGAAGCTGGCCGAGGCGCCGCAGGGGTTCGACATGTTCAATCGTAAGCAGGATGGTTGCATCAAAATCGTGATGACCCCGTAGTGTCGCCTAGTAAGGTGGACCACACCAAGGGCATCGTCCCGGCCGTACTGAATCACGATGGACGGTTCCAGCCCAGCCGGTACAGGATTTCAGCTCATAAATTATGAGGGAACGGCATGATGAAGAGTGCTTTGACGGGAGCTCAGGTTTATGAGAGGCAGCCGGGCAGCACTGCTCAAAAGAAGGAGGCGAAGATGACCAACAGGCACGCATGGGTCCTCAGTATCGTACTGGTATGCCTCTCAACAGGAAGTGCGTCGGCCGCTGACAACGTCAAAGCCGTCTTCAAGGATGGTAAGGGAAAACAGATCGGTACCGCCACATTGATCGCGACGCCGACGGGCCTGCTGATCGAGGCCGAACTGACGGGCCTGCCACCGGGTGAGCATGCCTTCCACATCCATCAAACCGGACGATGCGACGCAGCGGACGGATTCAAATCAGCGGGACCTCATTATTCGTCCGGCAAACGTGAACATGGCTATAAGGTCGAGGGGGGTCCGCATACAGGCGACATGCCGAATCAATTCGTCAACGCAGACGGTACGCTTCATGCTCACCTGTTCAGTCCCAACGTGGCTCTCAACCAGGGAGACGGTGCGTTGTTCGATAGTGATGGCTCGGCTTTAATTGTCCACGCGAAGGCGGACGACTACCAAAGCCAGCCGGCGGGAGACGCGGGCGATCGGATCGCCTGCGCCGTCATCGAACGGGCCGGTTGAGGTTCGGCGGAAGTGCCGCACAGTGTAGAAAGTTATCTGGTTGTCCGGCTGCAAGGGTGGTCATACAAGTGCTGCTCCTTGTCTCAGAAACCGGAAGCGAAAGCATGGTTGCGGACTACGTTGCCATGAATCCGACACGGTATTGACCACATTGGGACGCCTCACTTCACGTATCCTGTCTCACATGGGCGAATGCGAACGACGCTGATCATGGCGAGGTCGCATCGACATTGTGCGCCTGGCTTGTCTTAGCTAGG
>JAICUC010000397.1 GCA_025936075.1 Nitrospira sp.
AAGGCCGAGAAGCCGATGGATCCGCAGGCCATGATGGAATTGTGGCAAAAGTTGGCCGCGCCGGGGGAGCCGCACAAACAATTGGAAAGCCTGGCCGGCAGTTGGACGACCCAGACCAAAGAATGGATGGAGCCCGGCAAGCCACCAATGGAATCGAGCGGCACCGTTGAAATGAAGTCGATACTGGGTGGACGGTTTCTCCAGCAGGAATTCACCGGCAGCATGATGGGCCAACCCTACTCGGGCATAGGCACGACCGGCTATGACAATTTGCGCAAGAAGTATGTGTCGACCTGGATCGATTCGATGGGCACAGGAATTTTCCTTATGGAAGGCACGGCCAGCGCCGATGGCAAGACCATCACGCTCAAGGGCGGGCATGATGAACCGGGTGGAGGACATATGACCCATCGCGCGATCTGGAAGCTCGTCGACGACAATACCCAGATCTTCGAGATGTACGGCGCTCACAAGGGTGAAAAAGAAATGAAAGGCATGGAAATCGTCTATACCAGGAAACAGTAATCGGACAGACAACGAGCTGAGAAGCGGCTGACGGCTGACAGCCGAAAGCCGGCCATAGTGAGAAAGGAGGCTTAGATGAGCGGGGTACGACTGCTGGTCGGCACGAAAAAGGGGGCTTTCATTCTGACATCCGACGGGACTCGTAAGCGGTGGGACGTGCAAGGGCCGCACTTCGGAGGATGGGAGCTGTACCACCTCAAGGGCTCACCGGCTGATCCGAATCGACTGTATGCTTCGCAAACCAGTAGCTGGTTCGGGCAAGTCATTCAACGCTCGGATGACGGCGGGAAAACCTGGAACCCACCGGGAACCAAACCCGAGGATTTGATGGGTCAGGGTGGGATGCCGAAGGGCGAGAGCAATATGTTTCTCTACGATACTTCCGCGGAAACGGGGAAACCGCTCACGACACACCAACATTATGACGGCTCGCAACGCCCATGGGAATTCAAACGGGTATGGCATCTCGAACCGTCATTGACTGATCCTGAGACGGTCTACGCCGGCGTCGAGGATGCGGCCTTATTCCGTTCGACCGATGGTGGGCGCACCTGGCACGAACTTGCCGGGCTACGCGAGGTGAAAGGAAATCTGTGGCAGCCAGGCGCCGGAGGGATGTGTTTGCATACCATCATCCTGGACCGAACAAATCCTCAGCGCTTCTATATTGCCATCTCCGCAGCCGGCGCATTCCGAACAGATGACGGCGGCAAGACATGGCGGGCGATCAACCGCGGCTTGAAATCGCAATATGAGTTGCCGGATCCGGATGCAGATGTCGGCCATTGCGTACACAATATCACCATGCATTCATCACGCCCGAACGTGCTGTTCATGCAGAAGCACTGGGACGTGTTGCGAAGCGACGATGCCGGCGGGTCCTGGCACGAAATCAGCGGCAACTTGCCGAGCGATTTCGGATTCCCGATCGTCGTCCATGCCCATGAACCGGATACGGTCTATGTCGTTCCCATCAAGAGCGATTCCGAACATTATCCACCGGAAGGCAAGCTGCGCGTGTACCGTAGCCGCACAGGGGGCAATGAGTGGGAAGCGCTGACGAAGGGCCTGCCGCAAGAGAATTGCTACGTCAATATATTGCGTGACGCGATGACCGTCGATCAGCTTGATCCCTGCGGCATCTATTTTGGAACAACAGGGGGCCAGGTCTATGGCTCCATCGATGACGGAGACAATTGGGCACCCATTGTCCGGGACCTGCCGCCGGTATTATCGGTAGAAGTGCAGACGCTGTAGGACGAAGGTCGAGGCTGAGGCTAAGATTTGAATCTCGGGACGAAAGCCCTCTTACCTTAGCCTTAACCTAAACCTTATCCTGAAGGGAAAGTATGGTTCGAGTCGTACTCCCGGCACATCTGCGGACCCTGGCGCGCGTCAACGGTGAAGTGACTCTTGAGGTCAACGGTCCGGTGACGCAACGCGCGATTCTCGATGCGCTTGAAGCCCATTATCCGATGTTACGCGGAACGGTCCGTGATCATGCCACACACAAGCGCCGGCCGTTCGTACGCTTTTTCGCCTGCGAGCAGGACCTCTCTCATGAGTCGCCGGACATGCCGCTGCCCGACGCCGTTGTAACGGGAAGCGAGCCGTTCCTGATCATAGGAGCCATGGCAGGAGGATAGTTACTGCAACATAGAAACCAAGAATACGTCGCTCGAACATTCAACCGAAAGGAGAAATCCCATGGACCAGCCAGTCAAGCCGATTCCAGATGGAATGCATACGGTGACCCCGCACTTGGTGTGCGCCGGGGCTGCCAAGGCGATTGAATTTTACAAGAAGGCTTTCAACGCGGTGGAGTTGGGTAAGGTGCCCGAACCGGGAGGAAAACTTCTTCATGCCTTGATCCGAATCGGTGACTCTCCCGTCATGCTCGTCGATGAATTTCCGGATCACCACTCACTCGGGCCGAAGTCGCTGAAAGGTTCGTCCGTCACCATCCATCTCTATGTCCAGGATGTGGAGGCGGTCTTCAACCAAGCCGTGGCCGCGGGCGCGACAGTCACGATGCCGGTCGCCGACATGTTCTGGGGAGATCGTTACGGCCTGCTGGAAGACCCCTTTGGTCACCACTGGTCGATCGCCACGCATATTCGAGACGTAAACCCGAATGAGCTGCAAGAGGCGGCGCGCAAGGCTTGTGGCTAGGCCGACTGCTGTCACGTGTCACGGCAATGTGAAAAATTCAGAAGGATACGCCGAGGTCCGCATAACCCGCTATGTCGATGGATTTGTCTTGGTCGTTCCGAAATAGAAATTGAGCGCCTATCGTACGGTTCATGCAGCCAATCTCCGTGGACGCAATGCGCTTCGATGAGCGACTATGCGACCGAAGCAGGATTTAAGGAAGAGGAAATCCTGGCGTGAAGTCTTTATGAGCTCGAATTTCAATTGGAGAAGATCT
>JAICUC010000248.1 GCA_025936075.1 Nitrospira sp.
ATATCGGCAAGAGCTTCATGTGCTGAGCTGAGTTCGGCCACTCCCGTCGCCGTAGTAAGATCCAGGCACAAACCCATGTCGATTACAGCCCCCACCACGGCTTCAGACCAACTCGCTTTGTCGCGCGCCTTCTTTTCTTTCGCGAATGCAAGCGCACGTTTTGGGTTGGCCTGCCAGAAATATATACCTGGGCCGAGCCAATCGTAGGAATTATCACTTGGTTTGAATGCCTGACCGGCGAGAAGTTCTTCCGCTATATCCTGCGCGCACCCGTGATAACCGAGAACGAACGACGAGGATAAGCGATGCACTTCACTTATAATCCTTCGCCAGTTTTCCGCTATTATCGTGGATGCCTAACTGCTGCAACTTTGCTCGGGCCGCTTCTCGGGACGTAGAGTTGGCCGAAGCCCACTTGTTGGCGCTTTCCACAAATTTACCCGTCCCAGCATCACGCGCCACCTTCGGCGTATGCTGCGATTCATTTTTCCCACTGGGTGATTTGGCCACAACTAAATCCTCAATGGGAGGCTCAGCCCTGCGGCTGCGGCTCGGGTCCGATATCTATGCCGCCGGTTGGCTCGCCACGCGGACGTGGCGGCTGGCGGCCGGCAGACGGAACTGCCGATCCAGCGGGGCCCTTGGAACCGTCGTCATCGTTGCGGCGGACGATTTTATCGCCGCGCAGGATAGCCTGGCATTCCTCGCCCGTGATCGTTTCGTACTCCATCAAAGCTTGAGCCATGGTCTCAAGCTCGGCCTTGTGCTGCGTCAGCACTTCCCAGGCGGTCTTTTCGCCTGTCGTCACGATACGCCGCGTCTCTTCGTCGATGAGCTTGGCGGTTTCCTCGCTCATGTTCTGCTGCTGCGTGATCGAATGGCCGAGGAACACTTCCTGCTGGTTCTCCGAGTAGAGCAGCGGACCGAGCTTGTCGCTCATGCCCCATTCGGTGACCATCTTCTTGGCGATGTTCGTCGCCTGGCTGATGTCGCTCGACGCGCCGGTATTCAGATGCTCGCGGCCGTAGATGATCTGCTCGGCGACGCGGCCGCCGAAGGCCATCGCGATCTTGCCTTCGCACCATTGCTTGGAATAGCTGAGGCGATCGCGCTCCGGCAAACTCATGGTCACGCCCAGCGCGCGGCCGCGCGGAATGATCGTCACCTTGTGCAACGGATCGTTGCCCGGCACGACCATATTGACGATCGCATGACCGGCCTCGTGGTAGGCGGTCGCGAGCTTTTCTTCCTCCGTCATGGCCATGGTTTTGCGCTCGGCGCCCATCATGACCTTGTCTTTGGAGTCCTCGAACTCGGCCTGCGTCACGAGCCGCTTGTTGCGACGGGCGGCCAACAGCGCCGCCTCATTGACGAGGTTCCTGATGTCGGCTCCTGAGAAACCGGGCGTCACTGCGGCGAGATCGCCGAGGATCGCGTCATTGGCGAGCGGCACGTTCCTGGTGTGAACTTTGAGAATGGCCTCGCGTCCCGCTTTATCCGGCAGATTGACCACAATGCGGCGGTCAAAGCGGCCGGGACGCAACAGCGCCTTGTCCAGCACGTCCGGCTGATTCGTCGCTGCCAAGACAATGATGCCTTCACGGCTCGAGAATCCGTCCATTTCGGTCAGGATTTGATTCAACGTCTGCTCTTGCTCGCTGGAGCCGCCGATCGCCATGTGTCCCCGAGCACGACCAATGGCATCGAGCTCGTCGATAAAAATAATCGCCGGCGCATGTTCGCGCGCCTCTTTGAAGAGATCCCGCACCCGAGCCGCTCCCACGCCGACGATCATTTCGACGAACTCCGCCGCACTCATGGAGAAAAACGGAACCTCGGCCTCACCGGCGACCGCTTTTGCAAGCAGCGTCTTCCCCGTGCCGGGAGCGCCGACGAGGAGCACGCCTTTCGGGGCGGTGCCGCCAAGCCGCGTGTACTTTTTCGTATCCTTGAGAAAGTCCACGATTTCGACCAGTTCATTCTCGGCCTCGTCGATGCCCGCCACGTCGTCAAACTTGACCTTCGTCTCCTTTTCCTGATCGTAGCGGCGGGCCTTGCTCTTTCCGATGCCCATCATCCCCCCGCCCATCAAGCCGCCGCCCTGCTGCGCCGCTCGCCGAAAGAGCCAGATATAAAAACCTATGAAGAGGAGCCCTGGGCCGAAACTGAAAAGCAGTGTGAGCAAAGGACTGGCCTGCTCTTGGATTGGCTTGGCGCTGATTTCCACGCCGTTCTTGATCAAGAACGCTTCCAGGCCCTGGTCCACAAAGGCGGGCAGGATGGTCGTGAAGTGAGTGGTCATGGCCGAAGAAGCCTTGGGAGCAGGCCGATTCCGATCTCCCCCTGTCTGCCCTGAATCAGAAGGTGTCGCGCTCTTATCGTCCGCCGGCGGGTAGGCTACCGGGGTAATGAAGCGGCCGGTAATGGTCTCCCCCTCGCTGTAAATCGCGCCGACGTTGCCGCTTCCGACCTGGTTCTTGAAAAATGTGTAGGGCACTGTGGTAGGCTCCTGGGGATTCGGCAGAAGGAGCCTGACGATGAAGTAATTGATTAATAAAAGGCCCAAGAACCAGATCCACGTGCGCCTCGGAGGCATCGCGGTCTGATCAGTCGTTTTTTTGGCTCTGGGTTCGCCCGCTTGATCCTTGAGGCGCCCATTCTGTTCAGAATTCCGTCGGTGGGCTGTCTTTGGTCCTGGCATCGTGGCCGCCTCCTCCATAGAAACCTTCAGTAAGCACGGTAGCACCCTGCTTTTGCCGTAAGCAAGAGCGCGGGAAGACGAAGGATCGTGACTTGAGATTTCCCTGATATCTGAGTCGGTTCACATGCGAGGCGGCGGAGGTGAGCAATCCTCGGCTATCGGGTTTCGGGTGTACAGAGTCTTACCAAGAATCTGTTTCTTGGCGCTCCGGTCGACGATCGCTGTCTTTCCTCGGGCTCTTCATCGGTAAGAACCTTTTGCTCGTTCCCTCGATGGATGCGGAACGGCTAGCCTCCCGGCTGATGGGCTGTGCGTCCTTCAAAAGTTCCAGGCGAACCGACGCTTGTGTCGCGGCTTGCGCGCGTAAGATTCCGTAATCCGAACGCGAACATGGTCAGCGAGATCCCGCTGAAAATCAGATCGATGCCCAAAAACATACCGATGATCCAGAGGCCGGATGCCGGCCATTCTGCGACAATCAGCAGACCAAGCAACAGAGTCACGATCCCGCTCACAAGCAGCCAGCCCCAATTCGGAGGTCGCATAACAGCGGCGGCGACGATGCGAAAGATACCGCCCACCAGAAAGAACGCTCCAATGAGGAGGGTAAGCGACAAGGCCCCAGCCGCCGGACGCACGATCATCAGCACGCCCACGACCACGTAGAGAATGGCCGCCAACAGCTCTGACAGAACCCCGCTCCATCGAGGGAGCTTAAAGGCGTGGACCGCCTCAAAAATCCCGGCGAACGCGAGAATCCATCCGAGTACGAACACCGAGGCCAGCGTCGTCATCACGGAAAACGCGAGCGCGAGCGCGCCGAGCATGACGAATGCAATCCCGGAGGCAAGGACCCATCCCCAGTTTTTGCTCGCCGACTCCAAACCCGTTTGCGTCAGACTGTCCCATCTCGCGAACGAATCAGCATTCATGTGAGTCCTCTCCAGGTTTGTGCATGTCCACGTCCTTCATGTCCATGTCGGAGGTTCACGGTTACTACAGCTGCAAAACTCTCTAAACCCGGGAAATCCCCAGTCCGTCGTCAATGGACCGACGACCGAACCACCGCCGTGCAAATGACCTGGTGCAGGATGCATTGTTGCTGATCTGCCCGCCCTTCCGGCCTGGGGGTCCCTGCCGAGCGTAGAGAGCCAGTTGTGAGTTGTTAGAGAAGCGGCGAGAGGAGCCGCGCAGCAGAGTCGCGCAATCGGACGGCCATAGGACGCCGCGCATAGACGGCGACATCGAACTCGGCACAGTACCGGAGGTCCTGTTCGAAGTCCGACTCCAATTCCTTCGCCAGCCGGCAGTCATAGACAACCGCGTTCAGCTCGTAGTTGATGCTGAAGCTTCGGATGTCGATATTCGTTGAACCGATGGAACAGATCTCCGAATCGATGCTGATCGTCTTGGCGTGCAGATAGCCCTTTTCATAGAGAAAGACCCGCACGCCGCTGGCGACAATCTCCGCCATATAGGTGTTCCCCGCCCAATCAGGTAACGCATTGCCGGACGGCCGTGCGCTCACCATGACGTGGACGTCGACGCCCGACATGGCGGCCGTGGACAACGCTTCGGTCAGGGTCGCGTCCAGGATGAAATACGGCGACTGAATGTAGACATGCCGCTGCGCCGAAATGATCATGAAGGAGTAGAGCTGTCTGATCGCCGCCCATTGCGAGTCGGGACCTGAGGTGAGGATCTGGACCGGCACCGTATCATCGACAGGATCGATCTTTTGTGTCGGGAAATACGGGACCGCAAACAAGTTTTCCTTGACCGCATTGTACCAATCCACCGCGAACACCGTCTGCAAGAGCGCCGCGCCTTCGCCGGCGATGCGAATCTGGGTGTCGCGCCATGAGGTGAACCCCCTCTCCTCCGTCAAGGTGCTCCTGTCCGATGTTCATGCCGCCGGTGTAGCCGATGGCTCCGTCAATCACGGTGATCTTCCGGTGATTGCGATAACTGATGGTGTGCAATCGGTACAGGGGCGAGGTGGGCGCGATGCGCACACCGGCCGCGTGGAGGTCCCTGATATACGCGCGGGTGAGGTCCGCATGCGAACCTACCGGGTCGTAGAGCACTCGTACCTCGACCCCGGCCTTCGCCCTGGCTTTCATAACGTCCTTCAAGCCTTCGGTGAAGCGGTCCGCCCTCCAAATGAAGTACTGATGGTGGATGGAATACCGCGCAGCCTCCATATCCTTGATCAGGCTCGGATAGAACACCGCCGCATCTTGCTGAATCGCCACACGATTCCCAGTGGTGAGCGCGGAGTAGGAATTGCGCCGCACGAGATGCATGAGTTTTCGGCGGCCGGGACTGTCCTGTTCGAGCCGGGCAATTTCTGTATCTTGGCGGGACAGTATGGGAGCAAGAAGAGGCAGCGCGTTCCCTTCCAGATCCTGCCGAAGGAGATCACTTTGCTTGCTGAAGGCTTTCCGATCCCTGCCGAACAGGAGATAGACGAGCAGGCCGATCCCTGGCGCGAAGAAAAAGGCCAACATCCAGGCCAAGGTGGCTTGAGGGCGCCGATTCTCCAACATGAGGAATAGACCGGTGCCGATCGCGTACAGCGCAAGCGCGGCGGTCAGAATCGTGCCAAGATGGTTCATGTTTTCTTCCGTGTTTGCCGGACGATGACATGGGGCCGGCCCTTTTACGGCTGGTGTGCCTTGGCAGCGTTCGGAGCGAGCGACATCGCAATCAAATCCTGAACTCTTCCAAAAATCAAGATCGTACAGGTACCGGACTTATTCCTGCTTCCCAAGCTGCCGAAGTTCCCTGTCAGAAGGAT
>JAICUC010000135.1 GCA_025936075.1 Nitrospira sp.
CCTCATCCAGAAAATAATGGACCGTTCCATAGTTTCCGGCCCGGCCCGAAGGCCAGACCGCATCATCTCGAAGAAGGAGATCGCCCATCCATGGCTCTGCCTGTGCCGTTCCTGTGATGAGGAAGCAGGAGAACAGGCACAACTCAATAACAAGCCATCTTAGAGTCCTTCGGCGTATCATGTGCATTCTCCTTCGATATGGTTCTAAGAGACTTTAAGAATCGCCATGTTAAAATTCATGCACGCTGAAAGTTCGGGTTCGGTCACCTCCCGGACGCCGGCATCACGTGACTGATCGGTGGAATCCACATTCATTGGTGTGCGTGTCCTGCACCTGAGTCCTATGATCCTGCAGGCCGGTAGAGCTCACTGTTTCACAGGAAAAGCTGTCGTACGATACGAATATCGATGAACGAGCGACGCTTTTTCGCAATGTTCATTCAAGCAAGCGCCGCGCCTGAAAGCTTTGAGAGTCGGTAATTCGTACTGAAATTGTTATCCCAAAACCAAGCCCCCGTGTCGAGCCGTTGGTAGTACACGGCAAACTCAAAAGAGTCGGAAGCGTGATTGTAATTGTATTCCGGCGTGCGAACGCGCCAGAGCTCAACCCCCGAACTGGCCGAGTAGGTGCCCTCCGTGGCCAGCCCGGCATAGACTGCATCAGAGTCCTCACTGGTGGTCCATCCATCGGCGGTGTAGCGGACACCGATGCGTTTCTCGTAATTCAGATTGTTGACGTAGATGTCGCCTTCGAACCAGGAAGTTTGAAAGGTGAATCCACCGCCGGCCTGCATACCTTGCCGCGCCACCGCTCTGTCCAGCACGACATGACCGCCGACAACGGAGTGGAAGTTCTGTATGTTGTAATTGGACCCATTATTATTGTCCCATTCGGTTTGTCCTCCCACAGCGGCGACGATCACCAGTTCGTCTGAGGTGAATCCTGAATCACGTCCGAACACATCGTAGTTGCCGTAGTTGCCCATCCAGGAGAGAGGCATGTCGGCCCACATGTCGGGAAACGAAGAGGCTTTGTAATGAGCCTGCACGGTCTTATCGTAAGCGATATTCTTCACCTTCACGCGAATGTATGTGTAAGACACTCCTCCGGGGATTCCACCGATCGCAAATTGTTGGGTGGTCGCATATTTGAGACGGACGAGATGACTCATCATGCATACCTCCTTCCGTGCCGGATTTCGACATGACAGAATGAAGCAAAAATTATTCCGTTACGTGCACATGTGAATTTCTTTCATTCAGAAATTCTCTACCGAACAGGCATGTTTCCGGAAAACAAGAAATACGTTACGTATTGGGCGTTTAATGTTGTGCTCAAATACGGAACATGTTTCTGCTCATAACCGCACTGTAGCGAAGTACATCGACAAGGAAAAGAGTGAAAGGTGTATCCAAAACGATTCTCTGCTGGAATGTTTGGATACAGTTACGCCCCGTTCCAGCGGTTATCAGAGAAGAAAATTGGAATGGTCGCAGCCGGTGGTGCCTACGGTCGGCTACGCCGTTTGCGAGGCAACAGGGAGTGAGGGATCAAGCTGTCAGAGGTTAGAAGAACGCCAGGCTGGCGTAGGTTACGGTGGAGTTATACTGGTCGGTAATCCCGCGATCGTAGCGGAGCACGTGGCCCTTTTCCGCCTGGATCAATCGTAACAGGCTGTAAATCGGTGAGAAGCCGGAGATACGCCGTTGGTCGTTTTCCTTTTGAATAAATCCGGCAAATTCTTCCGGCTTGAGCTCTTCAACCTGTTTCAACATCTCCAAGTCGCGCTGCATGGAGCGGTGGAAGGAAAAATCGGTCGGCGGAGCGCTGTCGCCATAGCGCAGGCCGAGATGAGTCAATTCCCCGGCCGCGATGACACACACGGACTGTCCTGAGGCATCGATGGCGTCCCGCAGGGTGCAGAGAAATCGATCCACTGAACTCCGAACAGTCGGATCATTCAGACTCAATGCAGAAAATGACGACAAAATCGGAATCATTGTGAAAGACTTGCCGATGACGGTCTGGAGGAACGGCAGTTGAAATTCGATTGCATGCTCGGACCGGTGGGCGACATCTTCCTCGAAGAACTCCGGCGCCGCCGCCTTGAGGCGATTCACAATCGGTTGGTCCACCGGTACCACACCGAGCGGTGTGTCAAAATCCTTGTCCGTCACGGCGAAGAGGTTTTCAAGTCCTGCGTGGGCGGTCCCAATAAGAATATAGACATCCGGCTGTCGGGCTTCCTGTAACTCTTTGTATCCCCAGGCATAGACCGGTCCCGCTTGTTTGAGGTCGTACGTGGGGACCACCAGTCCCTTGATGGATTTGCCCCGATGCTCGGACGGTTTGAAATCCGGTCCCTCGTCCGATGTGAAAAAACCGTCGATCTGCTTCCGCAGTTTGGCGCTGTCCGCTTCATAGCTCCGTCCGGCAAATACCGCCGGGCGGGACAGCCGTTGTCGATAGTCCATCCGAGCCTGCTGCCGTGCCGTCTCAGCTCGCGGGCCTTCCAAGAAGAGTTTCTGGTCCAGATCGGCCACCAGTTGCTCCACTTTGCTCGGCAAGAGAAACTCGCCGAACCGTTTCAGGTACAGCGCACCGATTTCGGGCAGTGAATGTTCACCATCGAAGTGTTGCACGATGAAAAAAAAGTTCAACGGTAAGACCAGCTTCTCATGACTCAGCCCACTCGGGTCCCAGAGCACGATCAACTGATCGCCCTCCTGCTTCATGGGCGAGAATTGGAGATTCCTCAAGACCGGATACTGAGTTGAATCTTTGACGGCACCGGTAGTCATGGCAGAGGACATTTTAGGGGATGGAATGGAGCGGCTGCAACCGGTCTAATGAGTATCCGGAGGCTGTGCGTGACCTCGTCTCGCCAAAAAGAATAGCGCCGCAACCACGAAAATCAGTAACCAGACGGTAGGGCGCCCATACGACGCATCGGAGAATTCGATCAAATCGGTCAATCGGCCGATCAAGAGCGACATGCGGGCCATGACCGTATAGCCGAATCCTGCGCCGAAGGAAATCATCAGGAAGATGACGCCGGTTCGAGCAACAGCCTTTCCTGCCCCGCTATGTTCGATCGAGAAGAAGAAATAGAACAGGACTGAGCCGACCCCGAGCAAGATGATGAGCGCGTTGAGATTGCTGGCAGGATTGAGCAGGTTCATCGAGAAGGTGAGGCTGTCCGGCCCCGTCATGGATATCAACGGACGAACGGTATCTTCAATTTGCTTCAAAATGAACGAGGAAATGGTTCGTGGAATCGCCAGCCCCGCCCCCATCCCGACGATGAAGGCGAATGCGTAGCGGGACATCCAGGCAGCTTTCGGCACATAGCGAGCCAGCATGAGCATCCCGATGGCGACCGGGATCAGAAGAGCGACCTCTCCATTTTCTATGATCGGCTTCACGACCAAGTGGACGATAACGGTATCGTATGTCTTGACGATCGTGTACCCGACCGAGACTCCGACGTAGAGATGTTCCGCCAGTTTGAACAGCGGGTTGTCTTTGTAGAGAAAGGAAAAGATGAGTAGCGTCAACCCTGTCGCAACCCAGGCCCCCAATACCGTGGCATCCATCCAGTTCCCCCTACTCGTCAGCCGATGTGTCCTTGTGATCGAGAAGCGTGCCGCAGCGAGAAATAAAACACGTTGCACATGATCACCAGCACAATGATCGCGACATGCGTCGCCGATTGCGCATCCATACCGGCCACGGCCTTGCCTTTCTGATCGATGAGGCTTTCGTATTCCGCCGCTCCGCGGAGGCCGCCGATGAGACCATTGATTTGTCCGCTCCGTAGCAATGGATACAGTCCCGGAGCCATGACCCCCGTGCAGCCGCCGCCCATTTCAAACTTGTATTTGTCCTTCCCGAAGACGTACCACTCTTCGACACCCGGCTTTCCTGCTCCGAGGCTGACCATGTAGGTGACATCTTTCAAATTTCGTACTCCGTCTAAAACGGGCAGGTCCTTCGTGGATCGTCCACTATAGTCGCTGGGAAAGGCTGACGAGAGGTCTTGCCCCATATTGATGATCACCGCCGGCCCTCCCGGACTCCATCCGAGAAAGGCATAGTCTTGTCCGTATTCTTTCCCCATCTCTTTGGCGACCTGTGTGACCAACTGATCGGCCATTCCGGTCCCGGACACCCACAGGGTCATCGTGATCACGCGAAGGTTTTTTTTGAAGGCATGCCGTAGCAATGCGATCGCTTGTGGATAGAGTTCCGGTTTGGAGGCGGGATCAAAATCGATCGACAGCAGGAAGACCGAATGTTCCGGTAACGATTCGATATGGTCGTACACGCCGCGCACTTCCGAGGAGATCTTGATCGGCAAGCCGACCGGATAGAGCAACGGCAGGAGGGTGCAGAGACCGATCACCAGAAAAATAATCCGCCGATCGATCTTGAGCATGCGCTCGGCGAAGGTCATCGCAAGACCGTTATGTGTGAATCGTCAATCGTGAATCGCAAGGATCCCTCGTGTAACGAATGACATTGAACGATGAACGTCATTCTTTGCCGCCCCCAAGATACGACCGTTCCACGCCGAAGATGATTTTGAAGGACAAGGCGATGGCTCCGAGGCTGACGCCGATCAAAATGGCCCGCCGCACGGAAGAGTTGAGCACATTCAAAATCCATGAAGACACATCCCCGCTCAAGGGAATCACATATTCGCCCAGCGGCACCCGTCCCATCATCACGATTACGGCCGCCACCAACAGCACCGCGGCTTCACGACTTCTGGCTCTAAACGAACGGTAGGCAGCCGATGCGATGAAAAAGGCCAGGATGGCGAACATCGTGCCTTGCAGCGGTACCATCATGAAGTTGTAGACCCACCCGAATGCCGTCATAGCCCCATCGACGGCTTCTTTTCCATCGGCCCACAATCCGACGGCCATCGTTCCGAGCATGCCGGCATACAAGACAAGGCTATAGCCCCATCCCGATTCTTGACGTGTGATCTTCACCGCATGCTGATGAAACAGACTGGTCACCCCCAAGATCAAGGCGAATCCCCCGATGATCTGCAGCCACTTCGTGGCAGAAGTGAGCATCTGTTCCGAGGCCGGATGGGGCACATAGTACTGTCCCGCGAACAACAGACCGGTGATCAGAGTAATCAAAAGAGGAAATTGCCGGCGCAGGAAAATCATGGCGACTCCTTAAACAGATGCAGAGCCACCTGCGGCCGGTGTGCGGACATGAGCGATTGTCCCGAAGCCGAATGCGGAATAGAGTACAGCCCCGCGAACAACAGACCGGTGATCAGAGTAATCAAAAGAGGAAGTTGCCGGTGCAGAAAGATCATTTGAGGTCCCTGAAGAGATCGAGAATGATTTGCGGCCATTGCGCGCCGGTGACGACTCCGATCGTCGCCATGACCGTTCCGACGGCGAGCACGCTCAAAATGACGGCTTTCCCAATGTCCTGACCACGGAGCGTTCCGATCTGGACCGGCTCCCTGGATAGGTACGCGCTCGCGGCATAGAGCTCTTCACCGATCAAGGTGTAGTCGCAGGTCGTCACGAAAAACGGGAGTTGGTGGTCGGCGTCCGTTCCGGCGATTTGTATGGCCCCGGTGCTCGCCCCCGTTTCGGTAAGCAGCAGCGACTCGGCAAAGTAGTGCCCCATGAAGAAGTTCGCGGCCGGTTTCTTGCGGAGCATGATTCCATCCACCGCCGCCGTGTAACTGAACTGATCGGACGTAATAAAAAAATTGGCGTCTTCCTTGAAGAGATCGGGCTTTCCCGCTTCCAAATACGCCTGCTTGGTAATCTCCTGGCAGACCGCCATCGTAATCGGCTCCCGATGAGGCACGATCAGTTCCGTTTCATACAGAGCCGCCCGTTTCGCAACTTTGCCTAAGATGACCGCGGCGGCGATGGTGGAGGGATCATGCAGGTCGTGCGCACCCGTGAGATAGAGAACGGGTTTGCCCAATTCCGTCGCGCGCCCGATCGCTTCATCCACCGCGTCGAGACCAGGGATACGACGAAGAAAAATGTCATTCCGCTTGGCATGACTGATCGCGTAGAAGACCAGCCCGCCGAACGAGACCGCAATGATCAGATTGTTGAGCTGGTTCCAGTTAAACCAGTCGGCAGCCGGTGCGGCGACTTGCAGAGAGCTGAATTCCCGGTGATCTCCTTGCACTGTCGCGACTGCGACGGCATAGGGTGTATCGTCCTTCAATTCGATGCCCTTCGCACTCTTGATGATCGCTTGATGCCATGTCTTATCCGATCTCCTCGTCCACCATGCGGTTTTCACGTCTTTGACGTACCTGGTGTCGGCAGGAAATTCCGCAATGATCGTGAATGTCGCCGGATCAGTCGCGGTAGCTTCTCCGACCAAAACCTGATACCTGGTGTCTGGTCTATCCCCAGGCGCCGGAGCCCATTGAACGGTGAGACTGCCTCCTCCGTCGTTCGGCGTATCGAAGGCCTGCACATCTTGTGGAGCACTGATAGTTGTTTGAGCCGAGATGTACGACGGAAGCAAGTTCGACACACAAAAAACCATGATCGGCACGAGCCATAGGAAGCGGCCACATTCACCGTTCACGAGATGCGCTTCACATTTCACGCTTCAGGCCCCTTCGATGACTTCGATATTCGTTCGCGGGATTACGACTCGTGTCCCATCGGAAAACTTCACTTCCAACACCCGCACCTCGCTCTCTGTGGAAATTTTGGTCAGCTCGGACGGAAGTGCCGAGACTTCGCCGATACGTCCGAACAAGGGATCACGAATGATGCGGACCGGGTCGCCAAGACGAATTCCTTCACGTGGCGCCTGTGCAACCGTCCCGACACCACCTTCTCCCTTTGGGATAATAATTTCCGGGCGGATGACCCCGGCCCTGATCTGCGTGGCACCGGAAATCGAGGCTTTCTGACCGGCATGGGTGGAGAGTAATTTGAACGTCTTGGCCGCCATCGGAATCGCCCCGAACCCTTCCGTCAAAATCAGTGTAAATCCCACCTGCTCCGTTCCCGTAATGGCCACACCAAGGTCGTACCCCAATAAGGCGCGCAGGTCTTCATCGTGAATTCCTCCGACGACCAGACCCGCGACCCCGATCGACTTGGCCTGTCTCATGGCGTCGAAGGAGAGAAACGCTCCTCCTACGACGACTTTTCCTTTCATGGTCGAAGCGAAACGATCCGGAGTGAGGGGTTCGTCCGGAGACTGTACCGCCATGGCAATTTCACCGGAAGTCTCTCCGCCGATGCCGAAGATACCCTGAACGAAACTACAAGCCGTCTCGACCACGACGCCTTGCTGTGGAATCGTTTCGACGATGGCGCCGTCCGTATAGGCCAAGAGCTGAAGGACTTTCGGAGGCTCGCGCAAAAGGACTTGTCCTGTGACGGATGACACCGATTCGATCGTGCCGGCAACCGGCGACCGGATTTCCGTCTTGAACCATTTGATCAGGGGTTTGTTCTCCGCAAGGATCTCGTCCTTCCCAACGACATCGCCTTCTTTCTTCACTACATAGTCCTTGATCTCACCCGGCGCCACGCTGAGCTGGTTGGCGAGGTTGATGGGGAATACTTTTCCCGGCAATTCGGCTCGTGCCACAGGCTGATCGGAACGGACCGGGTCACCGACATCGACTAAGACCTTCCCCGGCAGAGGCAGCATGCGGCGCCGATGAACGACCGTATGATCGGTGACTGTGAGGCCTGGAGTGTAACTGTGAGCCATTTCAGTACTAGTTCTGAGTGCTGAGTGCTAGGTTCTGAGTCATGAAAATTCTTGAGCTTCCATCTCAGCACTCATCGCCCAGCACTCAGCACTGGATAGAGATCTACTGCGTCAAACCACTTCGTGAGGGCCGCGACACGAGCCGGTTGCTCGACGGGAAGGCGAAGCGGTCGGCCGCGGCCATCGAGCAACAGTCCCACGACGCCGCCATGGACTTCCTTCGTGATCGCCGTGCCTGCACCGGCACCCATGTTGACCTGTTTGGCAGGCTGGATCTTGATCGTGGCTTGTTTGTCCGACTCCAATGGAAACAGCCGCAGCTCACCGAACTTCAGTTGCTCCTTCGTGGTTTTCCCGTCGGCCCAGGTCATTTCATAGTCCGCACATACGTCGCCGTCTTTCCCCAGCCCAATCGGAGCCACACAAGTCCCGAGATAGATCATGCAATCCCGAACGAACACATCCGTTGCCGCCTTCTCATTGATCGTGGACAGCACTCCGAGATGCGGCATCATAAAAATACTGTCGACCGACAAGCGTGTACAGCCCATCGGCTCATAGGCATCGACCATCATCAACATCGATTGGATTCGACGGGGAGCATGAGACAGAATGCCGCCGCTTCCGACGATCAGATCCAACTTCAACATATCGATCAGCGTCTTGCCGGATGTCTGTTGTTCGAAAACATCCGAGATCGTCCGCTCCTGCTGCACCCCCTTTAACCCAGTGGCCAGCGACTTGTGATGAATCAAGGCCAGCCGCAAGGCTTCACGCGCGATGGCCTGCTCG
>JAICUC010000061.1 GCA_025936075.1 Nitrospira sp.
AACGATTGGGCCCATTGGTTTGAAGCCGAACGGCAGATTCGAGTGTAGTCACAGTGTTTTGACCAAAAAAGGAGGACGATCTCATGCGTAACGGACGTTATTACGATGAAGGAATTGAGGATGCCACGGGTTGGTCTGCGTTTATGGCCGGAGCGTTGATTGGCGCGGGGGTCGCACTCCTGTTTGCTCCTCAGCCTGGCTCAGAGCTGCGCGGCATGTTGCGGAACTATGCGAATCGCGCGAAGGATGATTTGATTGATAAGGGACATGAAGCATGGGATACCGCGGTGGAGCGAGGAAGAGAATATTATGACAAGGGAGAAGAGGTCGTCCGGGATGCCGGACGATCAGCCAGGGAATTTGCAAAACAGGGACAGGAGGCGGTGAAGGATGCCGGACGGTCGGCAAAGGACTTTGCCAAACAAGCCCAAGACGTGGCCCGCGAGCCGGGACGTTCAGCCCTGTAAATACGGTCAAAAACGGATTCTACAGGAAGGATGCTGCATGGGGCGCTTATTGATGGCCCTGGTGCTGACCATCGGGAGTCTTGCTGCGTGCCAAGCTACAACGGGAAAATCGGCTTCCCAGACAATGGATGACGCCTCGATTACGGTGGATGTGCAAAAGAAGCTCACCTCCGATCGTACGGCCAATTTTACCCGAGTCGATGTCGAGACGAAGCAGGGTGTTGTTCAACTCAGCGGAATAGTTCAAACGTCGGAACACATGGCACGGGCGGAGGATCTTGCCAAACAAGTCAGCGGTGTTAGACGCGTTCACAATAACCTTCAGGTTCAAACCGCTCAACCGTGAAGCGGGAAAGCCTTTATTTATGGACCCGTGCCGTAACATGAAGGAGGTAATTCTGTGAGGATGCTGTCGGTTCTTCTCGTGCTTCTCGTTATCGTCCTAAGTGGCGTGAGCGAGATCATGGCCGGTCAGGCCACGACAAGCAAAACCGCCTTAGAAAAATTGAATGATGATTCAATCACAGCGGCCGTAGAGGGGAAATTGGCGGCCGATAATCTTCAAAATATGAACGTGGTGGCTTTTGCGCAGGTCGAGGTGCAGACAGAACGAGGGACCGTGATTCTCAACGGCGTGGTGGGAACCTCGGAGCAGAAAGCCCGCGCGGAACAGCTGGCTAGACAGGTGAATGGCGTCAATGGCGTCACCAATAATCTCCAAGTCCAGACAGTCAAGCAACGGTGAGCGCATCCGGCATAATCACAGACAGCTCAATGCCGACACAAACTCCCCTCTCCATCATGGCGGACCATGGGAAGTTGAGAGAGGAGGCATAGAAAGTATACGACCGAATTAGGTCAATCTAATGTTATGTCAATCTAATGTTATATGGGGAATGTTTCTATGAGAATGTCGTCATGTGTTCTCATACTGCTTGCTCTCGTATTGAGTGGGATGAGCGAGCTCCTGGCCTGTCCGGCCACAGAAGGCAAAACCGCCATCCAAAATCTGAACAATGGTTCAGTCACAGCTGCGGTAAAAGGGAAACTGGCGGTCGATAATATTTTAAACTTACACACGAGTTTGACGCGGGTCGATGTTGATGCGGACTCGGAACAAGGGACGGTGTTTCTCAGTGGCGAGGTGCAAACGTCGGAGCAGAAGGCCCGCGCGGAACAGCTGGCTGGACAGGTAGACGGGGTCAAGCGTGTCACCAATAATATTCAGGTCCGGCCCGCCAAACAGCGGTGAGCATCCGGCATGATCACAGACAGCTCAATCCCGGCAGAAACTATCCTCTCCACGCCTGCGAACCATAGGAAGTTGAGAATAGGCGCTGTGGGCGATTTGCATTGGCCACGGATCGGAGAAGGGGAGCTGCGCGGGTTATTCACTCAATTGGGAGAGCAGGCGGACGTCGTTCTGCTGTGTGGGGACATTACCGATTACGGCAAACCGGAAGAAGCGCTTCAGTATGTCGCTCATCTCTCCATCCTGAAGGGAATCCCCATTTTGGCCGTATTAGGCAATCATGACTACGAATGCGGGCAAGCCGACCGCGTGACCGACATCTTGGAGCGGCACGGTGTGCGTGTGCTTGACGGCACGGCGGTGGAAGTGCGCGGCGTGGGATTTGCCGGGGTCAAAGGATTTGCCGGAGGATTCGGCGATCGGTTGTTGCAGCCCTGGGGAGAACCGGTGCTCAAACAATTCGTGCATGAAGCGGCGGAAGAAGCCATCAAACTTGAATCGGCATTGGCAAAACTCACGACATCGACACGGGTGGTGCTCCTGCATTATGCGCCCATCGTGGACACTGTGCTGGGAGAAGCCTCGGAAATTATCCCGTTCTTGGGTACCAGTCGCTTGGAGGAGCCCATCAACCGCTACCGTGCCACGGCGGTGTTTCATGGGCACGCGCATCACGGTGCGTTGGAGGGACGAACTCGGGACGGCATCCCCGTATACAACGTCGCGCTTCCTTTGCTTCGTCGCGCGGTGCCGGTCCAAGCGCCCGCGCGGATACTTCACGTTCCAATTCAACAACAGGTACAAGTGACATGAACCCTCACGCGATGCCGGTCAATCAATCCGCGAAGAATCTGTACCGGCTCGGATTACAGGATTTACAGCGATCGGGAGTTCCTTTTTTGGTAGGCGGCGCATTTGCGTTGGAGAGTTATACCGGCCTGGTTCGACGCACCAAGGATCTCGATGTCTTCGCGTTGCGGGAGGATGTGGACGGCCTCATGCGATTCCTCGCCGCTGCGGGGTATGAGACGGAAGTCCGGTTTCCCCATTGGATCAGTAAAGCGCATAAAGGCGGCCATGTTATCGACATCATTTTCGGGTCGGGTAACGGGATATGCGCCGTCGATCAGAAATGGTTCGACGCAGCGCCGACTGCGACAATGATGATGGGGGAACGAGTCCGATTGGTGCCCGCCGAAGAAATGATTTGGTCCAAAGCGTTTATCATGGAACGTGAGCGGTACGACGGGGCGGACATCGCGCGTCTGCTGCATGCACGATGCGAAAAGTTGGATTGGGGACGGTTGCTGTGGAGATTTGATCGTCAGTGGCGCGTCTTCCTCAGCCATCTCGTGTTGTTCGGCTTCGTCTATCCGGGGCGCCGCTTGCAAATCCCCCACTGGCTGATGCGTGAACTCATGCATCGACTCGATATGGAAATGCAGACTCTGTCGTCAGATCGTGATGTATGCCAGGGAACCCTGTTGTCCTGGGGACAATATCTCGATCACATCGAGCGTGGAGACTATAAGGATGCCCGCCACAGTCCGCGCGGATCGCTCACGGCCGGTGAGACCAAATTCGTGACTGAGCGGTTTCAAGAGGAGCACAACGGCGCGCTGCATGGACATCCGGAGGTGTCGGAGCCTGCGGCATAATCATGGCGACGCAGGAATACTCTCGTGACATGCGGCCGTTTTGCGCGAAGCTTCCATGCGGCGTAAGGTGCCGCGTAAGAGGCATGCTTCGGTGCGCTTCGATATACTGAAGGGATATACGGAAGAAAAGGTGACGGCGATGACGGATAAGGCATATATCAGTCTCATCGGACGGGTATTGATCGGGTTGATTTTTGTGATGTCAGGTGTCAGTAAGATTGCCGATCCCCAAGGAACACAACAGTACATGGCCGCGATGGGCATCACGACGGCGACGACATTCCTTTACGCGGGAGCCGTATTTGTAGAACTGGCGGGCGGATTATCGTTGTTGCTTGGGATGTGGGCGAAATGGGGCGCTACGGCGCTCATCGTGTTCATGATACCGACTACGCTGATGTTCCACACGAACTTCGGCGATCAGAATCAGACCATTCACTTCATGAAGAATCTCGCAATGATGGGTGGACTGTTGTATGTGGCCCTATATGGGTCGGGACGATTGAGCGTCGATCGCTGGGCTTCACGGAAGGATCAAGATGTCGAGTCTGGGGTATCTCCTCTCAGGAAAGTGGTGCACCAATAGGATGGACACATCCCGCTGAGCGCAGATATCCCATGCATCCTATGTAGTCCCCTATTCTATTGAGTCTGATCGCTCCGGTTGGTATTGATCGCAGGGTTGTCCTTGGTGCCGCCGACTCCGGCTATGCTCAAACGGAAATCATTGGTTTGCGCTGACGGAGTTGGGAGGCGGCTCTTCAATTGGCTCGCGCGATGGCGTATGCGCGTGATCAGGTCCTGTTCAATCGGCCCTTGATGTGAAAAACGCCCCAGTGCTTGTTCCCATACAGCCAATGCCCCGGTCGACTCGCCGCGACGTTCGAGCTCAATGCCGAGTTGGTAGGCCGCCAGTGAGGAGGGAGATGGACAACGGGCCGCGACCTGAAACATCCGCCTGGCCTCGCGAGAGTCACCCTGTTCGGATTTCATAGTCCCGAGGCTTAACAGGGCAGGGGAATAGCAGGGGTCTTGCTGCAAGGCCTTTCGGTAGAACACTTCCGCCTTGTCGAATTGTTGCTGATGACGACGAAGATCGCCGGCGTCAGTCAAGAGTTTGAAATCGTCGGGCATGAGGGTCAATGCCAGTTCATATCTCGCCCATGCATCCTCGACGTTGCCCTTGGAAGCCAAGGCCCGGCCGAGATCATGCAAAATATCCGGCCGATTCGATTCCACCAGCAAAGCCGACTCATAGTGCCGGATCGCCATATCCAGAAGGTCGGGATCTTTCCGTATGACGTCGGCCATCAATTGTAGTAAGTGAGCCGTTGCAACATGTGCGTCGAACGCAGTGGGCTTAGCGATGGCGCGCGCTGTTCGACCGGGTTGCTCATCAGACTCGTCCCCCGAGAGGTGATTGGCGGCAAGCCATTCGCGGATTCTCGCCGAGGGAATGCAATAACTCAAACCTGCTCGTAACATCACCCGTCCGATCGGCTCGCCCTGCATATTTTTAGCCGTCTCCAGATACGGAACGGTATGCACCATGAGCCCTATGATATGCCCGGACGCAGCGTCGACGAGGGGACCGCCGCTGCTTCCCGCATTCATGAGCCCCGTAATGTGAAGAAAAGGCAGAGGTCGGTGGGCGATACGGGACTGCCCCATCGCTTCTCCGCTCACCGATACGGGGAACACAGTTGGATGGATCGTTAAACCCGTCTGAAGCACATCCGGCAAGCGGGGATATCCGATGGTCACGGCGGACATGCCTTCTTCAGCCGGCTCCTTGGCCAACGACAAGTACGGAACGGGATGAGTAGAGGCGAGGCGTAGCGCCGCGAGGTCGAGATCAGGATCCACCGCTAGAATTTCCGGAGCCGGTGTCCGGCCATCGGCCGCTCCATAGACCATGATGCGTGTGGCTTCGTGGATGACATGGGCATTGGTAATCAGCAAGCCGTCTTGGGAGATGAACACGCCGCTGCCGAAAGATAGAGCGTGTGTTTCATCATCGATTCCGATGACGAGCGCCGTCGCTCCTTTGCCGGAACGGTACAAATCGCCGGCTGTCAGCCCCCAGGCGGGCCAGGCAGCAGCGAACAGCCCTAGGCAGGATAAGATGGTGATGACGGTAAGAGCAAAGAAGCTGCGACTATGGAATCCCGCTTGTGTGATAGTACCCCCGGTGCGATGTGCTGCACCATACACTAAGCGGGAAAACTTATGAAAGCTAGCATTATCTCATAGAGTGAATTACGAGGAGGACTGGGCGAACCCCTAGTTGTCGATAGATTGATTCAGGTGTAACGCAGATGTGATGGAAACTGGAAAAGCCGTTGGTCCTCTGGACCAACGGCGACCGAAAGGAGCATGCGCAAAGCGCACCGCATGCTCCTTAGATACTGCCGACTACAGAAAGAAAATCAACGGAAGGGCAGGCCGCAGTTCCTTGCTATGCGTCGTCCCGTCGATCTTCTTGTCGCGCAATCTTCTCTAAAACTTCGGCCTGATGTTGGCACGACAAACAACGTTTTGCGAAAGGGAGAGCTTTCAAGCGTCCCGCGCCTATTTTGGCACCGCAATCCTCGCACAATCCGTACTCTCCATCGTCTAGCCGGCGGAGTGCGGTATCGAGCATCATGCGGGTGCGGTTACGCGCCTCCAGCAACGACAATTGTTGTTCGGCGGTGCTGTCACGTAGGGACATATCTTCAAGATCAAGGACGGAGTCATTGTGGTTCGCCGAGTAGTGCTCCCGATATTGCGCCAAGAGATCATCGATCTGCTGTTGAATCGCTGAGCGCCTTTCGAGCAGCATGGCTCGAAGCTCGTCCGCTGATGTGGAAGTAGGTTCAATGAGTGTCTTCGCCATGATCATCTCCTTCGTGTTGAAGTATGAAATCGGTGACAGTATTTTTGCTTGATGTGCAAAAAGGAGACCGCGCTTGTCTCGTTCGCATGCTTCCCCAAATGAAAAGTTCTAGAATCAATCCCTCAATGCATCCAGCTTTTTCAAGAGTGAACCGTTGATGTATTTCTTCATCTTCACACTTGTGCATAAAGATGAAGACAAGTTGTCCTCTCAAAGGCATAATTTCTAGATGTTGTCCGCTAAAAAGCGAGCATGGTACAGACTCGCGGGTTAGTTAGTCTGGACGCCACAGGCATTACGATTGCACCCCTGCTGGATCACGCGGGAATTTCCTAGGGACGGTGTCGTAACCCATGCGCCTCACGGTGGCCACGTATAATGTACATCGCTGCATCGGATGGGATGGACAGTATAGCCGCGAACGTATTCTTGCGGTGCTTCAAGAATTGCAAGCGGATCTCATTGCACTTCAGGAAGTGGATGAGGAAGACACCTTGCAGTGGTTGGCTGTTCATTTGAGCATGACCGCGATTGCCGGACCGAATTTACATCGCCACGGCGCATACGGGAACGGCGTGCTGACGACATGCAAGCTGGGAGAACTTCGGCTGGTTGATCTCAGTTTCCGTGGACATGAGCCTCGCGGCGCCATCGATGTCGATGTGATGTGCGGGAGAGAGCGACTGCAGGTTATCGCGACCCATCTCGGGTTACGACCCAGCGAGAGACGCTGGCAAGTGCGCGAACTCCTCAAACGGTTCGGCACACGCCATTGCATTCTCATGGGGGACATCAACGAATGGTTTCTATGGGGGCGGCCTCTTCGGTGGATCACGAAGATTTTCGGACATACGCCCTCACTCCGATCGTTTCCCTCCCCACAGCCTATTTTTGCCCTCGACCGTATCTGGATTCGGCCTCCCGGCAGCGTCATCGACATTCGAACTCATAAGACAACGCTCTCGCGTGTCGCGTCAGATCATCTACCGCTGAGAGCGGTCATCCAATTGTAACTCCTGAATGTCGATATCACTTCAGCGCCGAAATGGATGTCGGCACCATCGTGCGTTCCAACCGATGCTCCACGGACTTCCAGTCGATATTGGAAAAAAAGGCCTCGATGTAGGAGACGCGCTCCGAAGGCTTGTAATCAAGGATGAAGGCATGCTCCCACACATCCATGACCAACACAGGAGCGAAGCCGGCCACATTGCCGGTTTCATGCAGCGTAATCCAATGATTGGTGAGTCTGCCGTTATAAGGGTTGAGGTAACAGACGGCCCACCCTACCCCTCGCATCTTCCCCACGCCGATGAAATCGCCTTTCCAAGCTTCATATGTGCCGAAGCTGCTTTCAGCCGCTTGTCTGAACGGGGAATGCGCCCCGGGATCGGCCGATCCGTTGGTCATGAGATTGTCGAAATAGTATTCGTGCAAGACCATGCCGTTGTATTCGAACCCATATCGCCGTTTGAGCTCCGAGTAGACCGGCATCTCTTCCTGATCGACCTTTCCGTCCTCCACGAGTTGATGAATGCGCGCCGTGAGATTGTTCGTCTCTTTGACGTACCCTTCGTAGAGTTTGAAATGCATGGCAAGCGTCCGGTCGGAAATGCCGTGAAGGCCGTGGAGTTCATAGGATCGCGGTTCATACTTTCGTGGCATCGTTTCGGTGTGCATCGTGTTACTCCCTAAAGTGATTCATGTTCAAGCTACTGAGTATGTTCCCCCATAGATGAGGCGATTCACGCCTGAGAGGATGATGCCTCATGGAGAGCCGTAGGCAAATCGAGGATGCGACATTGTACGGAGACATTTCAGACCATTTGAAAGTCTTCTCAACCTCCTCACACCGAGCCAAGGGCCGGTGAAGGCGGCGCATGCGATGGATTGGGCTTTGGAACAGGCGGCTGAGGAGGCGGAATCGGCCCCGACGGTTTGGGAGTCGGGTCGGTCGGCCCCGGACTGGGATCAGTAGGCGGACCGGCTTCTTGCAAGCGGACCGTGGTGGCTGCTTCAATCGGGGCGGTTACTGAACAGATCACCAACAACAGACTGACGGCAACAACACTCCGCATGCGCCTCCCTCCAGAAAAGTCCCTGGTTCCGGCTCTCGTACAAGTCATGCGGAGTGAGCCGCAGTCCCGACCATTTCGCGACAGAGATCCGCGCACCGACGGCACTCTTCCGCGCATGGACCGCACATGGCATGTTGCGGCGCATGGCGCTCACACACCTCGGCACACTCGTCACAAATCTCCGCGCAGAGCCGGCACAGCGACTCGGCTCGCTGCGAGGAGCGGCTGATGAATTGCGCGGCGAGGACACAGATGTCGGCGCAGTCGCGGCAGAGCCGGATACAACGGGTCATCAAATCATTATGGTGTTGATGGTCGTGATGTTCCATGCCGATCATGTCGTTCGAGCAAGCTTCGCACATTTGCGCGCATGAGAAACAAGCGTTCAGGCAATTCTGATGCTGGTGCGATAACGTTTTCATCTCCATGATAATCGGCTCCTTTCGGTGAAGATCAACGTCTGTCCATCGACTCATTCGATCCATGTCAGTGCTTTTTTTGTTGTGCCCTTCTGCCGCCGGACTTTTTAGTTTTGGCGGCTCGTTCCGGTTGTTTCGCTCGGGGACTTGTCGGTGTCGGTGTGCCGGGCTCGGTGAGCTCCCGCAATCGTTCCTGATATCCCTCTGAAGAAGCGGGGTTCAGCTCCCATCGCTGCACATCGCGATCGGCCACTTTATCGCCGAACCGCAAAGGCTCTGCGTCATTGTATGTAATGCCTACCGCCTTTCCTAATTCGTCGACCACGTCCTGATCCGGGGTTGGAGTCGAACCACCCACCGCCTCTTCACCGTCGTCCGTCCCGCTCCACGTCGCATCGACATCGCCGCCGGACAATGTTGCGTCGGGCGCGGCCGTATCGGAAGAAGGCGGAGAGACACTCGTGACAGGCTCCATCGTGTCTTCAGGAAAAGCTCCCTCTTGCCCGGTATCCTCTCCTTCATAGTACCGGCGGATAAGGCGATCGGCGTCTATACGTTTCGGTTTTGACATGATCTATCCTTCAATGCGCGGCCTGCTCACAAGATAATGTGAGGGGCTGCCGGGTTGAAATTCGCTCTTAGTTCCTCTCAGGCCAAGCCACGGTCGTTAACCGATGCAAGGCTTCGATCGGCGCCGTGTCTACGGAATAGATAGTGCTATAGCGATCTTGTAGCATGGCAAAAAACTGGGGGCGCCGTTCTTGTGGGATGCCTGCAAGTGTTGCGAGCGACGTCAAATATTCCCCCTGGCCTTGGGCGATGTCTCGCTGGACGTTATTGAAGGTATAGGCGACAAATACCTGGAATCGGTGCTTTGCCTTGAGCGGATCGTTATACATCGCGCCAGGAGTAGTGCTGGAAGTAAACTCCTTGAGCGGCTCGAGGAGTTCACTTGAAGCCTGCGTCGTCCCATTGGACAGCGCCGTTGTCGCCTCAAACGGCGCTTTGACCAGTTCTCTGGTCGCGTCGCATCCCGCGGCTCCAAACAGGAATAAAAGTAAAAAGGAAAGATACTTTTTCCAAAGATACTTTTCCTCTGGTGCCATGGCAGGCTCCTTTCTTCCCACACCGCTGCTCGCGCCGATATCTTGACCTGCTGCTTAATGTACGCAGACTTCTCAGAAGGCTGTACTCGGTCATACCCTAGATCACCACTGAATGTCGGTCACCGCAAAAGCCAGTCCATTTATTTTATTCTGAGCGGCAAGCAAGGGCCGGTCTTTGGGTTTTTCCTGCCAGAGCCCAAGATTGTTTGCGAACCGCCGTTTGAATCATGACTTCACGGATGAGGCGTTCCATATGTTGGTTCATAACGAGAATCGTGGCGCAAAGCATATCGAGCATTTGCGCGCGAGCCACCAAGTCGGAAGTGGTGTATGAGCCGTCGGAACCGAAGAGCAGCTCGCTGCGCTTCTGCTCTGTCTTGCTGCTCGGGGTGCCGAGTCGGCCCTCTTGACGCCAACTCGCAAGCAGTTCTTCAAGATACGATTTGCTTTCGGAGCCTTCCACGACAGGCTGCTTCAACAACAGCCAGATGGACGGCGGAATGTAGCGGGGCTGAACGGGCTGGAGCGAGACCTCGCGCAAGATATTGTTGGAGTGAGTAAAGGTTTCCTCACCTTCCTGATACAAAGCGGTCACGCCGAGCGCGCCGGCCATGAGCCCTCCGATCAGCGACGCGAGCCCTTCAGGCGAGGATCCGGCGTCGCTCAAGGTGCCCCCCCGCCACCATGGAGGCGGCGCCGATGATAATGGCCCACAGCGTTTGTTGTTTGACTCGCGCGTTCTCACCCGCGCGCATGCGGTCCGCCGCTTGATAGGTGCGCTCGATTTCGCATGCCGCTTTACCTGCGGTGCTTGACACTTCACTCATGGCGAGCATGATTCTGCCCAACGCTTCGATTCGTACGGCGTTGAGCTGAGTCGGGGCGGCCTGCGGCGTGCCTTGCCGTGCTTCCAGGATCTCGATTCGGCTGAGGAGAGGCAGGATTTCGATGGCCTGGGCTGTTTGTATGGCGCGCCAAGAAAAGCTGTTCGGAGCGCGCGTCTCCGCCATTCGGGAGACCCGATCGTCAGCCTGGTCGATGTCTGTGAGCGAGACTCGGCGCAGGGCGAGATCGCCCTCGGTCGGCGCACAGCGTCGTTCATCATCCGTGTGCTGACGGCGATCGTCGACGCCGGTCGTCAATGCGCAGCCGGCGGTCAGGACGCAGAGCAGTATTCCCCCCGCAATCGCATATTGTCGAGCCTCTTGCCATCGCAACGTCTCCTTTGCATGGGACATCTAGCTATCCTCGGCTCATATACCCATGATGCCCCCGTACCGGATGGACGGCTCCTCCTAGACCTCTCGTACCCATTGAAGCCATCGCGGCTTGATAAATTCCTCGACGAGGATTTTGATGCAGGCTGCCGCCGGAATGGCAAAGATCAATCCAAACAATCCACCGACTGCGCCGCCGATGAAGACGACGATGAGAATGGTCACCGCGCTCATATCCGTGGAACGGCTTTGCAGCCAGGGAGTCAGTATCCAACTTTCGATGAATTGCACGATCAGGTAAGCCACGCTCGGCCACAAGAGGATGGCCATCCATCCGGCCTCGACCGGTTGACCGGCGGTCACGGCGTCGGCGTATTTCAATGCCACGGCCAAGGGCCATCCAATAGCGGAGAGATACGGCACCAGTGAAGCTAAGCCGATGGCCACTCCCAGTAGAAACCAATAGGGGACGTCGGTCAATGCCCAAGCTATCGCATACAACACACCGGTGATCACCGCGATGAGGAAACGTTCGTAGAAAAATCCCTGCACGGCTGTATCCATTCGGCGCAAAACATGCAGCATGTGCGGCCGATGCGTAATAGGGATCAGAGGAACGACGGTCCGGCTCATACTTTCAAAATGCCAGGCGAAGAAGAAAAAGTAGATCGGGATCAAGATCACATAGAGGGCGACATTGACCGTGATCCCCAACACTTGTCCCAGGATCCCGAATGCCTGACCTGTTCCCGTGAGGAGGGGCTGGAGCGTCGCCAACGGATCGTCAGTCAGACGACCGAGGAGATCCGTTAAACTGAACGACCAACTGCTGAACAGGGATTGATAACGTTCGGAGATATTGCGCACGTAGACAGGAATCTTCTGTATCAGCGTCTGGGCTTGCTCCATCAAGAGCGGCACGAGCCACAGCCCTATGCCGATGCCGGCGAGAGTCAAGATAAACATGAGAATTCCCACCGTGACAGGGCGTGGAATCGACCAGCGTGTGAACGAATGACCGACAAATGGATTGACCAGATAGGCGAATAGAAGCGCGATAAAAACGGGAAAGAAGACACTACGTAATTCATAAAAAAACCAGATTAGCCCGGCAATGACGCCGAAGATGAACAGGTCACGAATAGGGCGGATCTCCCACAGATGCCGGTCGATTCCCGGCTTGTCATGCATGGATTTTTCCGGTGGTGAGGACCTCGGCGTAGGAGGAAGCGAACTCATCGAATCACGGCATATTCAAGCGCGGTCGCGACGCCGGACCGTATTCCTTATGCCTTCGGGAACGGCCGACACCAGAGCCATTACAACGACAACGACGATGAGGACGATGACAAGGAGGGGTTACGCGGATCACATGTCACCCGCGAATGCGATGGTGCTGAGCAAGGCATTTTCCGCCTGGCGCGAATCGAGGCGAGTGTGCTGTACGACGATCGGTACATCTGATTCGACGAGACTGGCAAAGTCGGTATCGTGTGGGATCGGTTCCGGATCATGGAGATCGTTGAAGCGAATATGCCTCGTTCGTCGTCCCGGCACCACAAGTTGGTACGGCCCGACCGGTTCACGGTCGCTATAAAAGATGGTGATGCGCACATGAGCCTCTCGATCGGATGTATTCAACAGGCAAACTGTTTCATGACTGGTCATCTGTGGCGAAGGGCCGTGGCTGCTCGCTGGAATATAGCCCTCTGCAATGGCCCATCGTCTGCGTCCGATACTTTCCATAGCAATACCTCCAACTGAAATAGAGGACTCATGCAAGCGAGGTGCCTAGTCTCTGTGGGTGCTTTGCTAGAAGGGCTCTACCACTTGCACCTGTGAAAGAGTTTTTTGTGGAAGACTTGTCTCATGGCAGACATCTTGTCCGAATCTGTCGGGGTTGATTTTTTATGTTTCCCCTGCAAATCTTTTTCTCTTTAGATATTGGCAAGGCATTCAACGATAGATTACCAATGGGTATGGCTTTAGTCCGATGGAGAGTAAGGAAAATGGATGACCGGAAGCGGCCTATGTTTTGCAGATGTGTTTTTTATGTCGGGTGGTGTACAGCGAGAGTCACCCTCCAAACTGGGGCGAGCTGAGTGAATGAGGGGGGAAATCGCCATATTGGCGCTCGTCGGTTTTGTCTGGATGGGGACCTTGGCGCCTGCCAAGGAACAGCCGTTAGGGATGGCGCATTCCACGGATATGATCGGCAAACTCGTAAAAAATCTCGACGGGAAGAATGTGGGGAAGATCAAAGATCTGGTCATTAGTTGGCGGAGCGACGGTTACATCGAATATGCCGTATTGTCGACCGACGGGTTTTGGGGATTGGAAGACGAATACTCCATTGCGGTGCCGTGGGGAGCATTGACGCCGAGCGATAACAAGGAACATTTCGTGCTAAATGTGAATGTGAAGGAAGAACATCTTAAAGACGCTCCCTGGTTCATGGTGTATCGCTTCTACGATCGCTCGTCGGCTGTCGCCTATCGAGGCGATCGATCGCCTGTCGTTTCATCCGCTCCCATGATGAGGGGCGACATCAAGTCCGATGTGAATGTTTCGGTCGCACGGTCGTTCGATATGCCACACGTCATGGCAGCCGGGGTCCACCGACGATAGATGAAAGTTGTGACGATGCGTCGGGAGCCAGTCCAAGAATGGCGGTTGTGAATCGTAAGCAAGGTGACGAATTTGGAGGGGAAAGATCTCGGAGAGATTAAGGACTTGGTCATCAATTGGCGAAGCGGAGGCTATATCGAATATGCCGTCCTTCCTTCGGTGGGTTTCTCGGTCTGGGTGACAAGTACTTTGCGGTTCCGTGGGAGGTTTTAGTGATGAGCAGCGACAAGGAGCATTTCATCCTGAATGTGAAGGAAGAGCGACTGAAAAGTGCGCCGGGGTTCGACAAAGATAAGTGGCCCGACATGTCGCGTCCCGAGTGGGCTGTGGTGGTCTATCAGTTCTACGATCTGGTTCCGAATAGCCCGAAGGACCCAGCGCATTCCGCCGAAGTATTCCAGACAATGAAGGGGGAGACAGGCCTGGATTTTAAGAACACGGTTCAGGAAGCATTGAAGCATGCCTTGGAAGCGGAGTCGTCGGGAAAGCAAGGAAAAGCCGAGGCGTTGGTGACACATGCCAAAAAGTCGCTCGATTCGGCCAAGCGTGCACAACGGAGCGGCCATAATGAACGGCTCAATGAAGGCGTCTATGCATTGGGCGAAGCGATCGAACATGGAGAAAAACAGC
>JAICUC010000047.1 GCA_025936075.1 Nitrospira sp.
GCCTCATCGAGGTCTTCGACCATTTTGACAGCCAGGGTCGGACCGGCGAACTGAGTCCGCCAATCCGCATCCGTCGCCGGAATGATCGCGGTATGCCCCGTCATTGCCATTTGTCCCATGAGCGCGACCGTCTTAGGGCACGCATGCACTTCCACCTTGAATTGGTCCAGCAGACGGTTGATCAATGGAGGCAAGAACTGCCGCCCCACGATCTGTTGCACCAGCAGGGTATCCAGCCCGTTGGAGGCTCCTGCTTGCTGTACCTTGGAGTTGATCACCAAGTTTTGCGCGACGGAAATATCAGGATCTTCATCGACGTAAAAATGCGTGAGGCCCCCCTCGTCGCAAAGAACAGGGACCTTGGCTTGCTCCGCAACCGTCTTTCGTAAACCGGCTCCGCCCCGCACGATCATCGCATCAAGATGTTTCCCCGATCGAATCAGGTCGAGCGCAACTTCCCTCTCTGAGCGATCGATGAGCACCCAGGCACCCTGAGGTATGCCGTGCTCCGTTGCCGCCTCACGAAAACATGCATCAATCGCCTGATGCGTCAACGCCCATTCCGGAGCCCCACGAAAGACACAGAGGTTGCCGGATATTAGACAGAACGCGATCGATTCCACGGTGACGAGCGGATTTCGTTCGGAGATCACGCCGATCACTCCGATCGGCACTCTCACCCGAGAGACTTGCAACCCATCCGGACGTTCTTGTCGCGACGTCACGGCGCCGACGGGATCCGGCAGATCGGCGATGAAATGCAGTCGCTCGACGATCTCTTTCATCTGATCGGACGTCAGACGAACGCGAGCCACGGCGGCCTTCATCCGGTCTTTCGTATCCACCTTCTCAAAGGACTTTCCCACGGCCTCGACATCTTTGGCGTTTTCCGCGAGAATAGTGTCTTGCTCCGTCGCCATTCGATCGGCAACGGCATGCAAAGCCCTCGATTTCACGGAGCCTGGAAGGAGAGCCAGCTCGACCGATACGTTCCTGCACTCCTTCAAGAGCTTCTCTATGTACAACTTGACCGGAATTTCAATCGCCATATGGGGTCCAATGATTCATTGCAATCAACCCATCTCCTTGAGAGAATGGCACACATTAAGGGCGTCGGACTATACCACGCGTTTTTTTCATGAGTAAATAACCGGAAAGCCCGCCTCCAACCTGTTACAATTGGTTCTTCGAATGGCGAATGAGCAGGTAGTGTGTCGGCTCGCATTGCGCAAGAGAAAGGAAGAGCGATGCGCTCATTAGTTCAAGTCCATGGAGGTGGTCTCAGACTGACTCTCTGTCTGCTTTTGGCTGCGTCACTGGGAGCCTGCGCAAAGCTGAAATCGGGGAGTTCCCAGATGACTCCTCCGACGCAAGCCACGTCCGAACAAGCAGCCGAACGAGAGCGAGAGAGCCAACCGCCCAAGGTCGTACAAGCCCGTCCCAACGGCAGCAATCCTCAACAATGCCTGGTCAATTTCGACGATGAGGGCGCGCTGGAACATGTCTATGGCCAGGCCAGATCAACGCTGGCCTTTAGGACGGGCCGAATCGGATTCGGGCCCTTGCAGATGTGTGATCCATCGAAACATAGCGACTGCTGGGCCTACCGCCAGCGTTGTTCACGAAGCGATGTCACCTTCGACGCCATCGGCCACACGCATTTCCATTTGAACATGGAAACGGGAATCGAGTGTTACACCCTTCCTGATCCAGGGGACGGTTTCGGCAAAGGGTTCGGCAAACTGGTTGACTTTAAATGCACCGATGTCGATTGGACGAAGACCTCCCGCGTCCTGTCTTCTCACGACCGTAACCAGTGGGTCAAGATCTGGGTCAGCCATGTCGAGAATCATGCGCCGACGTATTTCGACCTGGAATCGATTTCAGTGCTGCCGGATACAGCGATTCAACTCTGGTTCCGAAAGCGTGATGGCACCTGGTGGTTCTGGCCCGAGCTGAAAGGCGACCGCACCTGGAACTTCCGTGAGCACGTGCGCGATGTGTCGGAGGTTCGGATCCGAGGAGCCAAGTCCGGACGAGCCAGTTCCTATGTGATCGGTTCTGTGGTCATTCGAGACTAGACGGATAAAGCCCAAAGCAAACGGTATTCACTTATGCTGTACTGCGAACACTTTCTGTCGCCGAAGATGTCGAAGATAAGGTAGATGCCGACCGGCGCTTCTCCTGCCGGGCCAATACAGTAGCCAGCCAGGCCCACACCACCATTAATGGAATTAATGCCCAAGCAATGTGTGTGGCCGTGACACCGAGAGATTTCATCGCCGTCACGAGCCAGGCCGTCGATGCGTCGCCGCCACGCGAAATGGCCGTATCGATGAAGTTCTTGGCTTTATATTTTTCTTCGCGACTGACGACCGTGAACAAAACCTCCCGTGCCGGTTTGGACAGCGCATATTCCCCCACTCTCCGCAACACGGAAAAGACGACATAGACGGCGAGGCTCGGCCACAAGGCGATCCCTAGAAATCCGACCAGGCTGATCGTCGGCAAGAATAGTAACGCCGCCACGAGACCGAACCGTCCGATGAGTCTTCTGGTCATGAATACCTGTGTGAGCCACGTCAGGAGGCTTGTCGTAAAGTCCAAGGTGGAAAAAAGCCGCGTGCGGGCCTCAGGTCTGTCGAGATATTCCGACACCAAGCGCGTCTGCTCAAGGTAAAGGACTGTGGCGGTCATCGTCAGAATCGCCAGGTAACCGCAGATGCCGAGCAAGTAGGACGACGAGAATGTCAGTCGGACGCCCGCGAGAAAGCTGCCGCGGAGCGGCTCACCCTGCTGGGGCCGATGGTGGATAGTCTGTGTCCGCCCCCATCGCTCCAATCGATACACGCATCCGATGCAGGCTCCTATAAAAAGACTTGATGCCACCATCAGCACCGGAATCGGGAAGATAAACGTGAGGCCCGTGGTGAAGAGCGGGCCGAGCAACGCTCCGCTACTTCCCCCGGCGGCGATCACACCGAACAGTCGTGCTCCCTGCTCCGGTGTAAACAGATCCGCCATGAAACTCCAGAAAACCGACACGATGAAGAGATTGAACACCGACAGCCAGACAAAAAATCCACGGGCCACCCACTCCGGATGCAAATGACTCGTCATCAACGCATAGAAAGCCAACAGATTCGTGATGAAGAACGCATAGACGGTCAACAGCAGCCGGTAGCGCGAGCATCGCGCCGAGAGCCATCCGAACAGCGGCGTGGCGGCGAGCATGGTGAGGAATGTCGCGGTCATCATCCAGGGAAGATGCTTTAAGCCTCCTTCGATGGCCATTTCGTCGCGCACCGGACGGAGAATGGAATAGCCGCACAGGAGGCAGAAAAAATAGACGAAGGCCCAAGCCAATGGAATCAGTTCTTCCGGCTTCGCGCCGAGGAAATCGGCCCATCGAGCACGTCTTGTGTGATCCGGTTCGTCCATGGGCCTGCAGTGTAGCAGGTGTGCTTTCACCTGCAAGTGGCAGATCTGCTAGAATGCGCCGGCCGTACGGAATTCTTAGGAAACAGCCCATATGATCGACCTTCGTAGCGACACCGTGACCAAGCCGACGGACGACATGCGGAAAGCCATGGCGCGCGCCGAAGTCGGCGATGACGTCTATGGCGAAGACCCGACCGTCAATCGTCTTCAAGAGATGGCGGCGGCCATGCTCGGCAAACGATTCGCGCTCTTCGTCCCTTCCGGCACCATGGCCAATCAACTGGCCATTCGATCACACACTCAACCGGGACAGGAAATTATCGTCGAGAGCAAGAGCCATGTCGTTCGCTATGAACAGGGAGCGGCCGGGGCGTTGGCCGGCGTGCAACTTCATTGGGTGACCGGTGAGCGGGGGATCATGACCGCCGAGCAGGTGGAGGCCGCCATCAGGCCGAACGATATGCACAGCATCACGACGGCCTTGATCTGCATCGAGAACACGCACAATGCCGGCGGCGGCACGATTTATCCCCTCTCCACGATCGAAAAAATCCGAGCCCTCGCCGTCAGGCACGGAATTCCCATGCACCTGGACGGGGCCAGGCTTTTCAATGCCGTGGCCGCCACCACCTTGCCTCCGGCGGTGTACGCCCAACACTTCGAAACCGTCTCGATCTGTCTCTCGAAGGGGCTGGGAGCTCCTGTTGGATCGCTGCTGGTCTCCAACGACCAGCGACTCATGGATCGCGTACGCCGCTTTCGCCGCATGTACGGAGGCGCGATGCGCCAAGCCGGCATCCTGGCCGCCGCCGGCATCTATGCCTTGGAGCGGCATGTCGCTCGGCTCAAGACCGACCATGACCATGCCAAAAAACTGGCTCGCCTGCTGCAGCCAATTCCCGTCATCCAGGTTGCACCGCAACACGTCGAAACGAATATCGTCATGTTCGATATCGTTGATGAGCAGCGCTCTCCGGCCGAACTGGTGGCCATACTGAAACAGCACGGCGTGCTCATCAACGCCGTCGGAGGACAGAGCTATCGAGCAGTCACTCATCTCCATATCACCGACAAGCAAATCGACGAAGCTGCAGCCATCTTTGCCAAGATCCTCACACGTTGATCGTTCAACGTTGACACCATATTCATCCACCCATAGAATGCCAGAGCGACACCGTTCTTCCCCTATGGCGTCCATGCAACACATTGAAGGTGGCGAGAACGACGGACAAGTCCTTTGTTGATCGATTCATATGGTTTCCGAATACGACCCATTGCATCAGGTTTAAAACACGTTATGGACACACACAGCACGACCAGCACTCCCACTCGTGAAGAACTGAACGCTGAGCTGCTCGAAGTCCCGGAACCTCCTGAACAGCCCGAATCGCCGCCTCCTCCAGGATTTGAAGACAATGTGGAAGTCGCGTTACGACACATCAAAGGCCGAAGGGGCGGCGACCTCGTCGGCGTCATACTCGTCGGATCGGGAGCGCGGAGAGCCCTCACGCTCCACAGCGATATCGACCTGATCGCCCTGGTCAAGGGAGAGGCCGACGGTCACGAAATGCTTCGTGTCGGCGATCGCCTGGTCGATATTCGTTACCATGGACACCACTCCGTCGAAGAAGACCTTGCGTACTCGCTTCGGCTTCCCTCGCTGCTTCGAAAAGGCAGAATCCTTTACGATCACGACGGCATCTGTGCGCAATTGATCGAAAAGGTCCACCACCGCTTTCGCCAAGGTCCTCCGGCGACTTCGATCAACGAACAGATCCGCCTGAAGGCGGAGTGTTATCACCTATTGGAGAAAACGCAGGATCTTATGGACAAGCCAGGAACGGCTCACTACCTATTAACGCTGTTTTACGAAGGTTGCATCTCGGCGTTCTTTCGCTTGAGAGGCTTTTGGTTGGTCGCGCCGGTAGACGTTCATCGGTTCATGTTTTCGCGCGAGCCGGCACTCGCCGACCTGGCCGGACAATTCTTAACGTCCACCACCTTGACCGATCGGCTCAATTTTGGGCGGCAATTTGCCGATCTCCTTTTTAAGGATGTCCCGAATCCTGCTCGTATCGACTGACCGGAGCATTCAACCGGCTGCCTCTGCGTAAGGACGTGATTCGCACAAATGTGAGAGGAGCCGCCGCACCAGCCTGTAGATCGATCGACGGACACCGCATCGGCTGTGACCGGCGACAAACCAAGGAGCGTTCTTATGGAACTGGGATTCATCGGCCTCGGTAAGATGGGAATGAATATGGTGACACGCCTTCGGCGCGATCAACATCGCGTGGTGGTGTATGATCGATCCAACGAGTTGATCAAACAGGCTGAGAACCATGGCTGTGTCGGTTCTTCGTCCCTCTCCGATCTCGTCGGAAAGTTGAGTGTCCCGCGTGTCGTGTGGGTGATGGTTCCTTCCGGAGCCCCGACCGAAGAAACCATCCAGGCCGTGGCGGCATTCCTGCAAGCAGGCGACATCATCGTGGACGGCGGAAACACGAGATTTCACGACGATGTGCGGCGTGCCGGCGAGTTGAAGAAAAAAGGTATCCACTATGTCGATGCGGGGACCAGTGGAGGGATCTGGGGACTGAAAGTCGGCTATTGCCTCATGGTCGGCGGAGAAGAGGCCGCCGTCAAACGGCTTGAACCGGCGTTGAAGACTCTGGCGCCTGAAAACGGCTGGGCCCATGTCGGTGCGGTCGGTGCCGGACACTATGTGAAAATGGTGCACAACGGCATCGAGTACAGCATGATGCAAGCCTATGCCGAAGGGTTTGAGTTGATGTCGAAGAGCGAGTACAAGCTCGATCTTGCGCGCGTGGCCGATTTGTGGATGCACGGGAGTGTCGTCCGATCCTGGCTTTTGGAGCTGGCGGCGAGCGCGCTCAAAGACGATCAGAAGTTGGAAAAACTGAAGGGATACGTGCAAGATTCCGGTGAAGGCCGCTGGATGATCGCCGATGCGATTGAGAAGGATGTGCCGGTTCCCACCCTCACAACGGCGCTCTTCACGCGGTTTCGATCGCGGCAGGATGAATCGTTTGCAGAAAAAATGTTGGCGGCCCTGCGGAATGCCTTCGGTGGTCACGCCGTCCGGCGATGACAGCCCGGCATCACACACATGCTGTGGAAAGCACTTCGACGCCGATGGACCTTCTCAACATGCTGCTAGGGAGACACTGATGGCTCAAACGAATAGTCAACGGATCGATATCAGTCCGGCCCATGAACCACTGACACCCATCGAACCTTGTACATTGGTAATTTTCGGCGGCTCCGGAGACTTAGCCCGCAGGCGTCTCATTCCCGCCCTCTATAATTTACTGCTCGACAGATTGCTGCCGTCGAACTACGTCGTGCTCGGCCTGGGACGCACCCCAATGAGCGATGAAGAATTCCGGTCGGCCGTCCGCGACGGCGTGATCAAACATTCCCGGCAGAACTTGATTGAAGAGACGTGGAGCGGCTTTTCTCAGCACCTGTTCTACCTGGCGGGTGGGAATGACGATCCTCAGACCTATGTGCGTTTGAAAGAGCGAGTTGAGGAACTCGAACGAAACTTCCAACTGCCCGGCAATCGCATTTTCTATTTGAGCATTCCCCCCAGCTCCTTCACGTCTGCCTGTGAAGGCTTGTCCCGTTCCGGTCTGGCAGGAACACCTGGGGCTCGTTCTCCCTATACCCGCATCATTGTGGAAAAGCCCGTTGGGCGCGACCTGGCTTCCGCGCAGGCCATCAATGAAGTGACAGGCCGCGTCTTCGATGAATCGCAGATTTTCCGGATTGATCATTATCTGGGCAAAGAGACGGTCCAGAATTTGATGGTTGTCCGATTCGCCAATAGCATTTTCGAACCGATCTGGAACTACAAATACGTCGACCACGTCCAGATCACTGTCAGCGAAGCCGAAGGCGTGGGAACTCGGGCGACTTACTATGAAGAAGCCGGCGCACTACGGGACATGATCCAGAATCATTTGCTTCAATTGCTGTGCTTGGTCGCCATGGAACCGCCGTACTCGCTCGACCCCGACGTGGTGAGAAATGCCAAGATGGAAGTGCTTCGCTGCTTGCGTCCCATCACCGCCAAGGATGTGGAAAAGTTCACCGTGCGGGCGCAATACACGGAGGGGACGGCCCATGGCGCGCCGGTTCCAGGCTATCGCCGCGAAAAGGGCGTGAATCCGAACTCCACCACCGAAACCTACGTCGCCGTGAAATGTTTCGTCGAAAACTGGCGCTGGTCCGGCGTCCCTTTCTATTTACGGACAGGAAAAGCGTTGCCGCTACGGGCCAGCGAAGTCGCCGTCCAATTCAAAGAGATTCCCCAGATTCTCTTCAATGCCGGTGGACAGACCCCTCAAGCTCCAAACGTTTTAGCGTTGAAAATTCAGCCTGAAGAAGGACTCTCACTCCGCATCGTCTCACGAGTCCCAGGCACCCGCACCCAAACCCATCCGGTTGAAATGAACTTCAAGTACGGAGAAGTGTTTGGTCGACCGTCCCCGGAGGCCTACGAACGCCTGCTGCTCGACGTGATGGCCGGAGACGCGTCCCGTTTCATGCGGCGCGATGCCGTGGAGGCCTCCTGGGCATGGATCACTCAGATCCTCGAAGCGTGGGACAAGTCGGGACAACGGTGGCTGCCTGAATACCAAGCCGGGACATGGGGACCGGTGGAAGCGGATCGATTGATCCAAAACGACGGCCGCGCCTGGCGGGTGCTGTAGAGACCATCTCCTCTCATTAAAAAATTTCTTACGGACTTTGCATTCTCAATGTCCGATCTCAACCTCTGACCAGCTAACCATTCCTCGACGAGAGACTCGTTCCACTCATAGTCACGCCGCTGGGGTCTCTCTTGCGGATGTCCTGAATTTAAGACATACTACGCGACGTGAAACCGGTCATTTTCCACCCAAAAGCCTTGGCCTTTATCCGAGGAGAAGAACCGGGAGTGCGAAAGGAGATTGGAGAAGCATTGCGCGACCTGCAGAAAGGAATCAACTTGGGGCTTCCGCTCAGCCGACCAATGCCGGACTTGGCATCCGGCGCGCATGAACTTCGGGTCAGGGGCAAAACAACGGTTATCCGAGTGTTCTATTTTGTCAAACTGACCGAGGCCATCGTGGTGTTTCACGCCTTTCAGAAAAAGACGCAGAAAACACCGAGTCGCGAACTGGCGATCGGCCGACAACGACTTAATGAGGTGCTGCATGGCAATGTCTAAAATTCAGAAAATGATCAAGGTTCGCACAGCCGCAGAACTTGGACATGCATTGGGCTTGTCTGTCAGTGACACGGCCGAGATGGAATTTCGTTCAGATCTTACTGTGGCTTTGATTAGGATCATTCAGTCTGGGCGGCTCACGCATGCGGACATCGCGAAGCGAGCAGGCACATCACGAACACGCGTCACTGCCATCGCCAACGGCAATACGCAAGGCGTCTCAACCGATGTGCTCATCAGAGTGCTTGCCGCAACAGGCCACCGCGCCGAAGTCCGGGTCAAGAAAACCGCGGCATAGACTGCAGCGCAATTCGATTCCAAATTGTGTTCAAAAAAGACATCCCCGCGAGACTCGCCTCTTATCGCTGCACATTTTGCCTGGATCACTGGGGCCCTCGAAGCCTGGCAAGTTGGAATAACGGTGGCTGCCTGAATACCAAGCCGGGACATGGGGACCGGTGGAAGCGGATCGATTGATCCAAAACGACGGCCGCGCCTGGCGGGTGCTGTAAAAAGTCGTTCCTCTGTCCTGATCATCGATGCCGCCTCTTCACAAATACTTCATCAGCTTTCACCTATTCCGCCTTCGCTTACTCTTCATTGAAATAGTCTGAGTCGATCTTCTTTACGTCGTAGGATCTAGCCAGTGATACTCCAACATTGTGGTCAATCATATATTTTGCGAGCGCAGGTCCATCGATGAGTATAATCTTGCTGTCGATCCTCAATGCAAACTCAAGGGCATCTGCTGAGAACGACGAAGTTGTAATAAATACGCCCTTGCGGGCTCGATGTCCCTGAAGTGCTCCCGCAAACTTCTGTATCTCTGGGCGGCCAACAGTAGAGTCCCATCGTTTTGCCTGAAGGTAGATCACATCGAGACCGAGGCGATCTTCTTTGATAATGCCATCAATCCCTCCATCTCCGCTCTTACCCACGGCCTGGCCGGCATCTCTAAGTGTCCCGCCATATCCCATTCGAACAAGTAGTTCAACAACGAGACGTTCGAAGAAAGATGGGGATGCACTTTTTACTTGCTCAAGAAGCTCTCCCTCAAGATTCAATCGGAGACGTGCATAGGCAACGTCAAGGGCCTCTTCGGGAGTCGCATCGGTGGAGGCACTAACCGGAAGAGAAGCTTCATCCGGTCGCTCATGTCGCAACTCTCGGAATGCGATGAACTCGGGAAACTGCTCAAGGCATTTCACATCGATGCGCTGAGGTTTTGAGGCCAGGACGGACTGACCTCGCTCAGTGATGCGGAAAAAACCGCGTCGAGTCGACTCTAGAAGGCCAGCCTTCTTGAGATAAGTCCTGGCCCAGCCGGCACGGTTACGGATAACAGTTTGCTGGCCACTCCCTAAAAGCTGTTGGCGCTCTTCCGTTGTGAGCTTGAACTTGTCAGCTATTGAGTCCACAAGCTCACTGAGATTGCGCTCCTTCCCATCCTTCAGGAATTGAAGAAAGGGAAGCATAATCGTCTGATAATCAGGAATTGCCATATATGAAGGTCTAGAATCGCCACCCTGCTGTGTTCTTTTGTAGTGCGTCTACTAGGCGGTGTTATACAGAGCGGGCCAAGTCTAACGCAAAGTGGACGAACTATCCATCATTTCGGATCTATAGGAAGGGGGTTATGCGGCACAGGACCGGAAGAACCGCGAGGAAACGAGGCGACGGGGCAGCATATAGACATCAGAGCAGCTCACAAGAAGGATCTGTCGCCCCAAGAACGGTGACCGTGAAACAGAGAAACGTCCACAAATACACGAGACCCTTGGCGAATATCTCTCGTCAAGGGCTACGTACAAACTTTTAAATGGCTGCCCTAGTTCAACAATTCTTTAGGAATGTTCCCGCCGTTTTCGGAAAGCTTCTTGAGCACCGTTTTGTGTAGCCAGGTATTCATCTGCGCGCTGTCGTTCAACTTATCGGCCGGACAACCCAGTTCAGTCGCCAGTTCTTTTCTGGCATTGAGACTGCTATCGAGACCTAGTAGCTTCATCAGATCTACTATCGAGTTTTTCCAGTTAAGTTGTTGAGGATTTTTGGCCGCAAGACCTTCGAGTTTCCCCACGACATCGACAGCCGACATGGCAGCCGGACGTGGAGCCGTAGCTGCAGCAGGTGACGATGGCGCATTCGGGGCCGTCGCTGGTGGCGGTGTGGCTGCCTGTGCCGGCTCGGCACCGAAACCCAGTTTATCCATGATGGTGCTGAATAGTCCCATGAGGTGGCCCTCCTATGAATGAATTTGCCGCTTTTTTTGCAAAGTCGAACTACTACTTAACGAAGCACGAAGTCATCCTCGCGGTGATCTTTCTGAGAATGCTATAGATAGGACACTGAAATGAACTATCGAAACCGATAGTTGCGCTTCTTTCCAGCCATCTAGGGCTTATACACAATCTGTTTAAGAATCTCGCCCTTCGTTCCGATCCCTCCGATAAATTTTACAAATTCGCCGTCTCGATACAACGCCAACGCGGGAAGCGATGAGACCTCCAATTCGGCAGGAATCTGAAAATTTTCGTCCACGTTCATCGTCAGCATGAGAAGATTCGATCCCATATCGGCTTGCAACCGTTCGAGCTCCGCCATGAGGGCTCGACAATGGCCGCAGCCTGGTTTCCAAAATTCCACCAGCACAGGGATAGGGCTTGTCTCCACAATTCGATCGAAGTCTTGATCAGTGACGGCTTGGAGCATGGAACTCATGATTGCCTGTCTTGCGTCAACAGCGGCTTCAGGACATGTGCGACCTGCTCGGCAAACAGACGATACCCGGCAGTTGTCAGGTGAATTCCGTCGTTCGAGAACAGTTTTGCCAATTGGCCGCTCTGAGGATCCACAGTGGCTGTGAATAGATCGACGCAAGCAAGGCCTTTTGAGCCGGCGTAATCTTGGATAAGCCTGTTCAAGCGGCTTCGCCGGTCTAGATGCTCGGCGATCCACTCCTGACCCGCCGTGCCGCCCGGACCGTTCTCTACTCGTATCGAAGGAACCGTCACAGGAAGGGGCATGCCTCCCATCGCAAGCGTCTGCTCGTACATCATGGCCAGATTACACATGATATCTGACGGTGACGCGTTCCACCCCAGATCGTTGGTTCCTCCTAGAATCGGCACATAGCCGGGCTGATGATCCAACACATCGCGCTGGAATCGCACGATCATTTCGCCTGTCAATTCACCACAGATCCCGCAGGTGCGGATCTCGACAACATCACCCAAATAGGATTGGAGAAACCGCCCATATGGAGTTTCTCGCCCGGTGGGATTGTCTCTAGTCGGCGACTGGAACCCTGCCGTCAGGCTGTCGCCGAAACAGATGACAAGTGGAGTCCTACTCATATCAGTACGGCTCGAATTCTACCGGTGCCTCTCGTGACAAACAAGCCGCAGATCAAGCACGTATTCCGAGCCGAGCGACTGTAAGGAACCGCGATTTCCTTGACGAAGCCGAGATCTGTCGGTAGGTCTTACGTATGACGACGGACCTCAAAACAGCTCAAGAAATGATGGCCGCCGCAGTCGCCGCTCGCGCTGCTGAAGACCCCGAGATTGTCTCCGTCAAACGTCTCCTAAAACTCTTGGATAAAACGGCCAAATCGAACCGAACATACGGCTCAACGAATCCCGTTGCCCAAAAATTTACGCAGCAGCTGTTTGAAGAATTGACCCGTCACCTCGCTGTTCATTCACGATTGGCGTTCCTGGTTCAACGATCTGAATTGCTGTGCAAAGACTCTGTGGTGTACCAGGCAGAAAAAGAGGGAGGAAGCGAGAGCATAGCATTCAAGCTCTATGCCGATGGCATCCGAGAGCTAGTCTTACACCAAGGCCTCACACAAGAGGATCTGTCGTTCTTCCTCGTTTCCTTATGGAGCGACGTCGATACAAATGAGGACGACGATGATATCGTCACGCGCCTTTGGTCTCGGAATCTATCGACGATCACGCTCGTGACTGCCGAGGAACTCTCAAAATTTTCGGCAGGGAACGACGGCTTTATCCGCATTGATGGAAGCATGAGCTCGTCGGATTCGACGCTCAGAGAATTGTTGGATCGGGAGCGGGAACGCAAAAAACGGGGTGGAACGGGAACCGATTCAGAGGGCGGGGGGTCTGGAAACGCCAAAAGTCGTTTCCAGTCTGGACTGGCAGGTTATGAGGTCACGGAAGAAGAACTTGCGGTCTTGGCGCAAGAAATCGAGGCGGAGCGGAAACAGGATAATCTCATGTACATCCTGGACATGCTGACCGCGATCCTCGCGTCGGAGAAATCCTCGGTCTTGCTGACGAAACTCTTCAGTCTATGGAGCAATGTCGTGGAGTCCCTTCTTCGTGAAGGCAAATGGACAGTGTTGGAGAACGTCTTAAGTCTCCTCCACGAAACGGATGCCGTGCGGCCTGATTTGGGAGAGGAACACAAGCAACAGCTGGCCTCTCTCCTCAATGGACTCGGTCGCGTGGAACGGGTGAAGATGATCGAGGTCTATCTCAACCGAAACCCCAACGCCGATGTGAAAGGACTGTCCACCATTTTGTCGCTGATGAAAACGGATGCCGTCTCCTCGCTTTGTTCGCTTCTTGCGAACGTCACATCACCGGTCCACCAAGCCATTGTATCGGAGGCCCTGGCGGTCTTGGCAAAAGATCACCCGGATCCCTTGTTGCGAGGGTTATCGGATCGGAGGCCCGGGTATGTTCGCAATCTGCTTTCGATTCTGATCAAGTGGAATAATCTCAAGTTCGCCGAACCGGTCGAAAAATTGATCCGGTACCCCGACGCGCAGGTTCGTCGGGAAGTGATCCGTGCCCTCGGCCTGTTCCGACCCAACGGCAATGGCACGAAACTCCTCTCCCTCTCGACCGATGAAGATGAAGGGGTCCGTTTTGCCGCCCTCAAGCTGCTCATGTCCGGCCAATACACCGTTCCCTTCTCGCTTTGGTCTCCCCTCCTGTCGGAAGAAGGGCTCATGGATCGCCCCACCAGTGAGCGCCGAGCGGTCTTTCATGCCGTCCGCGCCACATGCGGCGACGAAGCAGTTCCCTATTGGCAACGGCTGATGACCGAATGGGCTTGGATGAATCGGAGGAAAAAAGAAGAGTTGGCGGTCATTGGAGCTGAAACGCTCGGAAAGCTCGCCAGCCCTGCCGCCATCGCGGCTCTCTCCATAGGGGCCCAAAAGGGAAGCGCCGCGGTTCGCCAAGCTTGCGCCGCGGCATTGTCGCAAGCTCAACGGCTACAACGAGGCGGCCCCTCCACCGACACTGGCACAACGCACTAGGAAGCTCATCATGAAGGAGCGTCGGTCACAGTTTCTGCGAAATCCATCCGACGAAGATACGATGCAGCCGATTCTGACACACGAAAAGTCGCTGTCGCAGAAGATCGGCCAAGGGTCGGAAGCCGGAGACATTCTCGACCAGCAATTGGTGATGCTGGGATTTCAGCTCATCACACAGTTGAATACGCTGATTAAGACGTCGAAGATCCATGGCCGGGCCAACGCCGCTCTCGACAAACCCGTCGAAACGATGTTGACCCTCATTGAAACCCTTTCCCACGACCAACCGGTCACCTTGTGGGTGCAGGACGATTTCCTCTTCCTCGGTGAAAACCATCTGAAAGTGACGGCGCAACAAATGCTGGTCGTCTCAAGCATTCTTGACGCCTTGAAAAAGTGGCGGATCGGCGGGTTGACCTTTTCCTCATCGGTTTCTTCCAAGGACCTTCGAGAATTCGCCCATCTCTTCGTCAGTCTTGACCCGACAACAAAGTCGATCGAAGACTTCCGACAGGAATTGGAGAACCTAGCCGTGGCCGGCATCGAACTGAAGGACCCTCGATTCCTCAACCTGAAAGAACATCTTGCGGAGAACGTGGATTCGAGGGCTCGGCACAAAGCCCGTTCGAAAGCCGCGTATGGTAAAGCCGCCGACGCGGTCGGCAACCTGGTTCAGTCGTCCCGAGACGGCAAAGCGTTGAGCTTTAAGCAGGCGAAACGGGCCATACAGAATATCGTCGATTTGATGATGCAGGACGAGCCGATCATGTTGGGTCTCACGACCCTTCGCTGTCATGATCAATACACACATAATCACTCCGTCAACGTCTCACTGCTCTCCATCGCTCTTGCAAACAGGGCCGGCTATCCGAAAGTCGAGCTGGCCGATCTCGGCCTGGCCGCGTTGTTTCACGACATGGGAAAGTCGACCATTCCTCTTGAAGTCCTGAATAAACCTGGCGAGTTTACAGAAGACGAATGGACGATGATGCGCAACCACCCTACTGAAGGAGTTTTGAGCCTCGCGCAGCTACGCGGCATCACCAACCTTCCGGCCCGCATGGCCGCAGCATCCTTTGAACACCATATGAACTTGGACTATTCGGGCTATCCCAAATTGGAAACACCGTGGAAACTTTCTTTGACGGGGCGCATTCTCACGATCGCCGATTGTTACGATGCCATGACGTCTTCCCGCGTCTACCGCCGGGAGCCGATGTCGCCCTCCAAAGTGCTGAATATGATGCTTGCGAAAGCCGGAAGAAGTTTCGACGCGACTCTGCTCAAACTCTTCGTCAATTGCGTGGGAATCATTCCGATCGGAAGCTTGGTGGTCCTCGACTCCGATGAATTCGCCGTCGTGCTCAAGCCTGCCGCCGATAAGACCGAGAGCGAACGTCCGGCCGTCAAAGTCATTGCCGATGCGCAGGGTACTCCCGTCGATAACGGTCCCGAGTTGGACTTGACCGAAAAAGACGACTCCGGCGCGTACCGTCACAGCATCGTCCGGCTGATTGATAATATGGAGTACAAGTTCGACACGAGCCGTTACTTCGTCTAACCGTGGTAAACGGCGCATCTGCCGCCTCACGAGCCATCTCCCTCCTCCCTTGACAGCCTTAAATCCCATCTTCGACAATGTGGACATGGGTGGACATATCGTCATCAAGCAATTGGAGTTCCGCGCCCGCTGTGGCGTGACGCCCGATGAACGCGCTCGCCCTCAACCCCTAGCCGTCGATTTGGAATTGGACTGTCGACTGGAGACGGCAGGATTGTCCGATGATCTTGTTCACACGATCGACTACGCGAAAGTGGCTCAGCGTGTCATCGACATCGGAACCGCTCGGGAGTCTCAGCTGCTGGAAACGTTGGCGGAACGACTCTTGATAACTCTGTTCGATGAATTCCCGATCGATCGTATCAAGCTGTGGCTGCGGAAGCTGCATCCCCCGATTTCCCTCATAACCCGCTCCGTCGGTATTTGCATTGAACGCACAAGGTTCACACAGCAGATCCTCCGCGCAGATCCGCCACCGGCTTCGTTTCTCCTCCGACAACTTCATCGCCTTCCCAAAGGGAACGTCCTCGATGTGGCTTCCGGCAGCGGCCGTCATGCGCTGTTCCTCGCCTCGCTGGGCTACCAGGTCGAAGCCGTTGATCGCAATGAGCAAGCCCTCGCGCAACTTTCTGCCCATGCCCGGGCGCGACACCTCACCGACATCAAACCTCGAGTGCTTGATCTGGAACAGCCGACGCAGGAGCCGAATCTCGGGCATGGAACATACGATGCCATCCTCATCTTCTTCTACTTGCATCGACCGCTCTTCCCTCATCTCATCGACGCATTGAAGCCCGGCGGGGTCTTGCTGTATGAGACCTTCACCATTGATAACCATGTGCAGCGCCGACATCCGCAGCGTCGTGAGTTTTGCCTTGCGCATGGTGAACTTTTGAACCTCACACCCGGCTTTCGCATTCTCCATTATGACGAAGGGCTCCACGAAGGAAACCGATCTTCGGAATCGGTTTACACGGCGCAACTCGTGGCTCAGAAACC
>JAICUC010000107.1 GCA_025936075.1 Nitrospira sp.
ACTTCTTTCACCGCCTGCGGGGGCTTATAGAACGTGTGCGGGTCGAAATACTTGCTGAACGAGACGGGTTGCCAATATTCGCCGTACTTCCCCTTCCCTTGCCCGTTCTGATTGGGGTCCATATACCGCTTGAGCAATGCCTCGTACAGGTCCTTCGGCGAGGCGGACCGCTCGATCTTCAACGCCTCGTAGGTCTCTTTCGGAACGGTGGGGAAATTCGCCTGTGCCTGCGCGGCGGCGACCACGCCACAGACCACCAGCGCATACTTCACCAGGTGCTTGACCTTCACAGCTTGACTCCTTCCGTTTGAGGACAGTGCGCACTGTCCTTCAGGAAACATGGACTCGGTACATTTCCGTTTATTTTTATCAGTGTTCATTTGCGCAAGTTCACAAAAAATAATGGCGGCGAAATATAGCTTAGCCCTTCCAGGCTGTCAAGCGATTTCCGTGGATCACATAATTTCTTAAAGAATAGAAAAAATAATAATACCTACGGTCGTTCTCGGTCGATGATAACGGTGATATTATCGGTTCCAGGCTTGACGGGCTGGCTCATACCTTCCAGATCACCACTTTCAGGCATGGCTTTTCCGGATTTCGACAGACGCGCCACGATGACCACCGTATCGATGTCCGAGAGCTTTCTTGACGGCATGGGACTGGTGGAGTCATCGAGTCGGAACGTGAAGGGCAAATCCTTTTTCGACGCCCGCACAATCGACACCGGCATCGGTGGACCGGCCACATCCTTCGCAAACACAAATAAGGTCTCCGGAAGAGAGGCTTTGCTGGCCAGATTCGGCCCCAACACCACTTTACCCGTTATCGCACGAGACTGTCCGGATTGTGTCGCCGGCTTGGCAGGCTTTGCCGCCTCCATCGGAGGATTTGCGACCAACATGTTCTTGCTGGGACCACCCAGATGCCGCTTGGCTTCGGCGATGCTGGCCTTTAGCTGATCCGCTGACTCCTGATCGTCGGGAGGAAGGTAGGTGTGCGCATCTTCCCACTCCTTGGCGGCACGAGCAAAATCTTTTCGGTTGTACGCAATCGTCCCTGACAACATGAGCGCCTTCACGTTGTGCGGGTCGAGTTTTAAAGATTTTTGAATCAACGTCTCTGGTTTTCCATCCAACTTGCGTCCCTGATGGACACCGAGGGCATCCGCATAGTCGGCGAGGAGACTCGCATTGTTCGGATCGAGCTTGGTGGCTTTCTCAAAAATCGGCACCGCGTCAGCATACCGCTCCATCGCCATGTAGGATCGCGCCAAGAGTCCCCACCCCACTGCGTCGTTGGGACTCTGCTCAAGCTTCTTTCTCAACTGTTCGATCAAAGTGTTCAGGCTGTCCGCCATCTGGGGATCCTCCCCGGGGCCGCCTTGAGAGGACGATGCTGATACCGCCGGATGCGTCATCGCCGCTGGATTTCCCAATGTCCAGTAGAGCACCCCACTGGCGGCCGGAATAATCATGGCCAAGGAGAGCGCAACGACGCGAAGATTCACGAGCCCACCCGTAGCAACGGCCGGCGTTTCGACACGACCCGCCTCCTCCAACACACGACGCTCCAGCTCACTCCGCGCCGTTCGATACTGTTCATCCGTCAACAATCCATCAGCCCGATCTTGCTCCAGCTCAGAAAACTGCTGTCGATAGACCGGCAGCGTTTTCTCCTGTTCGTTCGTGGCGGCAGACGGGCGCTTCAGCAGAGGCCTCAGCAGAAGACCGAGGACACACAGAGTCATGGCCGAAACGATCAACCAAAATGTAGCGGTCATGAGCGCTTGCCTCCTTCTGCCAATAGTTGTTCGACTCGTCGATGCTCTTCATCCGTCACCGGCACATCGACGACTGTGTGCGCCCGACGCCGCAATGTGATGACGAGCGCCGCGGCTCCGACGGTCAATAGAACAAACGGCCCCACCCACAGCAGTGTGGTTGCGGCCTTGAGCGGTGGCCGATACAGCACGAAGTCCCCGTAGCGCGCGACAAGAAAATCGATGATTTCCTTGTCGCTCATGTCCTTCGAGATCATTTCCCGAACTTCTCGACGCAAGTCCTCTGCCAACGGGGCGTTGGAATCGGCCAATGTTTGATTCTGACAGACCAAACATCGAAGTTCGACGGCGAGATGCTTGAGTCGCGCCTCGACGGCAGGATCATCGGCCAACGGCCGGGCCTCCCCGGCCCAAGCTGATCCGGGCAAAAGCAACGCTATGAGCATCAGCCATTTCATTGTGATTCGAGCTGCTTCACAAGGGGAAGAATTTTCTCGGCGACGGTGTCGGGATCCAGCGGCCCGATCTGTTTATAGCGGATCACACCCTGCTTGTCGATGACGTAGGTTTCAGGCACTCCATAGACTCCATAATTGATGCCGACCCGGCCGGCATCATCCACCCCGACCACGGGATAGGGATTGCCCCACCGCCTCAACCAGGTCATGGCCTCGTCACGTTGATCCTTGTAATCCATCCCATAGATCGGCACCTCACCGGATTTGGCCAACTCCATCAACACCGGATGTTCTGTCCGACACCCGCTGCACCAGGAGGCCCAAAAATTGAGCAACCACACTTTCCCCTTGAGGTCAGCCGGCGAAAACACGTTTGCTGGATCATAGAGCTGCGGCTGAGAAAAATCAGGGGCGGCCTTTCCGACCAAGGGAGATGGGATCTCCCGCGGGTTGAGCCTAAGCCCCACCCCCAGAAAAACGACGACCACGATAAAAATCGACAGCGGCAGGAGAAACCGATTCATGCCACTTTTCGCCCAGCGGTTCGTGTTGACGCAGGTACGGCTGGCTCTTGCCGACGCCATGCAATTCGATACCGGCGATCGCTGACAGCCAGTACGCCGCCCAGCGCCATGATAAAACACCCACCCCAAATCCAATCCACAAACGGCTTGTGATAGAGCCGCACACTCCACGCTCCGTCATCAAGCGGTTCCCCTAAAGACACATAGAGATCTCGCAATAACCCCGGATCAATGGCGGCTTCGGTCATGACTTGATTCTGAACGGGATAGCGTCGCTTCTCCGGGTAAAGGACGGTTGTTTCATGGCCGTCGCGACTTACATGGAAGATCCCACGGGCTGCCGTATAGTTCGGCCCAACGACATCCTGAGCACCGTCGAATCGGAACGTATAGTCGCCAATGGTCGCCGTCTCTCCCACGTTCATCCGCACATCTTTTTCAGTTTCAAAGCCCTTCACCATCGTTACCCCGACGATAAAGACCGCAATGCCGCAATGCGCCACGACCATCCCCCAGTAGGATCTTGGCACCGAAGCCAGCCGCTCGAGGAGCGTATCCCCGTTCACATGAGCCAGCCGTTCACGCAACGTCACGATCGCGGTCGTCACAATCCAAATGGCCAGAAGCAGGCCGAGGCTCAGCAGCGGCGCCCAATTCCCCATGACAACCGGCAATGCCAAGGCGGTGACAACACTGACTCCGAACGCCCATCGCAATCGCTTCGCCAGATCGGGCAAACTCGCTTTCTTCCATTGGGCCAACGGACCGATTCCCATTAAAAAAACCGCCGGCGCCATTAATGGGACAAAGACGGAATCAAAATACGGAGGCCCGACAGAAATTTTCCCGAGATCCAGCGCATCCAAGAATAATGGATACAATGTGCCCAGCAACACTGAGCCCATCGCGGCAACCAGTAACACGTTGTTCGCCAGCAACATCCCTTCGCGCGAAAGCATGGCGAAACTGCCGCCCAACCCGACACGCGGCGCCCGCCAGGCATATAAGGCAAGCGACCCTCCGATGACGATGGCCAAGAAGACCAGAATAAACAGACCACGTTTGGGATCGGTGGCAAAGGCATGCACGGAGGTCAACACACCGGAGCGGACGAGAAACGTCCCAAGGAGACTCAATGAGAACGCCATGATGGCAAGCAGGACGGTCCACACTTTGAACCCTCCCCGTTTATCGGTCACGGCCAGTGAATGCACCAACGCCGTCCCGGCCAACCATGGCATGAACGAGGCATTCTCAACCGGGTCCCAGAACCACCACCCGCCCCATCCCAATTCGTAGTAGGCCCAACCGCTTCCCATCGCGATGCCGACCGTCAAAAAACACCAGGCGACGGTGGTCCATGGCCGAGACCAGCGTGCCCAGGCGGCATCCAGGTTGCCTCCCAACAATGCGGCGATCGCAAATGCGAAGGCCACCGAGAAACCGACATAGCCCATGTAGAGCATCGGCGGATGGATCACCATCCCCGGATCTTGTAAGAGCGGATTGAGATCGCGCCCGTCAGGAGCGGCAGGAATCAGCCGTTCAAACGGATTTGACACAGTCAGCATGAACAGAAGAAAGCCGACGCTGACGAGACCCATTACGCCAAGTATGCGGGAGCGTGTAGCTTCCGGGAGGTGAGCGGAGAAGAGCGTAACGGCAAACATCCACACGGTCAGAATAAAGGTCCACAAGAGGAGCGATCCTTCGTGCGCGCCCCAAATCGCGGCCAGCCGATAATGCAAAGGGAGCTGTGAGTTCGACGTGGCGGCGACATACAGCACAGAGAAATCTTTCTCCGCAAACGCGTAGCCGAGACAACAAAACGCCGTGAGGACTAAGAGAAATTGCCCTCGCGCCGCGGGCTTGGCAACGGCCATCAGCGCCGAGTTCCCGACGGCAGCACCGTAGATGGGAAGAATGCCCTGCACCACGGCAACGCACAGTGCAAGAATCAACGCAAAATGACCGATCTCAGGAATCATAACGAGCCTTCCCTACCTTGCCTACCTTGGGGGACAACGAGCGATTTACTTTGCTGAGCACCGGACGCCTTCGCTTTTGCCAATGCCTCGGCCGCTTCAGGCGGCATGTAATTTTCATCATGTTTCGCCAAGACTTCGCTGGCGACAAACGTGCCGTCGGCGTTGAGTTTCCCTTGTGCCACGGCACCCTTCCCTTCCTTAAAGAGGTCCGGCAGGATTCCTTTATAGGTCACCGGCACGCGCTTCGCCGTGTCAGTGACGATGAAACGGACCGTCAGGCCGTCGTTCTCGCGGACGAGACTCCCGTCCTCAACCATCCCGCCAATCCGGAAACTGCGTCCTTGCGGCACCTCGCCGCTCGCCACTTGAGTGGGAGTAAAGAAGAACACGAGATTACTCTGAAAGGCGTTCAGGATCAGCACCGTCGCCACACCCAAGACGAGCAATCCCAAGCCGATAAAGGTAAAGCGTTTATGCCGTGGTTTCATCGGTGCCTCCTAACAACGCGGCGCGCTGTTCGGCACACGCCGCAGCCCGTCGACGCCACAAGGCCAACACTTCCCATACCATGCACAACGCCGTGGCCACAAATGAGGTCCATACATAGAGCCCGTACCCTCCCATCGCAAAGAATTCCGATGCGCTTCCCCACTGCATCAGCGAGCCTCCACTGTTTCCTGAATGACGGCCGGCTTCTCATCATTCCATACCGGCGACGATTCCCGTTCAATCATGACACAGCGTACTCTGGCGAGAATGACGGCGATGCTATATAGCCAGAAAGCCACCGTCATCAGCAACATAGCGGTGAGCATGGTCGACGCCATTTTCGAGCCGGTCGCCATGCTGACCGACGCGCCTTGATGCAAGGTATTCCACCACTGCACGGAAAAGTAGATAATCGGGACGTTGACCACCCCAACCAACGCAAACACCGCACTGGCACGGTCTGCACGGCGGACATCATCGATCGAAGTGCGCAACAGCATGACACCCGCGTACTGGAACAATAAGATGAGTTCCGATGTCAGCCTCGCATCCCAGACCCACCAGGCTCCCCATGTGGGCTTCCCCCACATCGCTCCGGTCAACAAGGCCAAGAACGTGAACATCGCGCCGGTCGGAGCGATCGCTTGCGCCATCATGAAGGAAAGGCGCGCGTTGAGTCCCATCCCGATACCGGCCCACACAGCCATGACGACATAGAGGAACATCGACATCCAGGCCGCCGGAACATGGACGAAGATAATCCGGTACGCTTCGCCCTGCTGAAAGTCGGTCGGCGCGACGAAGAACCCCATATAGAGTCCCACCCCCATGAGCGCGACCGCCACACAAGCGAACCATGGAATGAGGTGACCCGCCAAGGGATAAAAGGCTTGGGGAGAGGAATACTTCAGCCAGTTGATGCCCGTGCTCATGAAACGATGTCACTCCAACGCGATTCGCAACGCTGCTGCAGTGGCCCAAGGCGCCAGGAAGAGAGAAAGTACCAGACAAGCCCCGAGTAGCGACAGATTTGCTTCACCGCCGATCCCGGCCATACTGCTGGTGACGGCGCCGGCTCCAAATATCAATACTGGAACGTAAAGTGGAAGCACCAGGAGGGCGACCAGTAGACCACTCCCGCGCACGCCAAGTACTAAAGCGGCGCCGATCGCACCAATCATACTCAACGTTGGCGTCCCAAGCAAGAGCGACATCACCAGCACTCCCAATGATTCCCCGCTTAAACCGAATTGGAGCCCGAGCAGCGGGGAGAGCAGCACTATGGGGAAGCCGGAGATCACCCAATGGGCGACAACTTTTCCCCCCACCAACAAGGCAAGAGGTTGGGGAATCAGGACCATCTGCTCAAGGACACCGTCCAGATAGTCCGCGGTAAACACCCGTCCCAGAGACAACAGACAGGCCAACAGGGCCGCGACCCACAACACGCCGGGTCCGATAGTTCGTAACACGGCAGGCTCCGGTCCTACACCTAGAGGGAAGAGACTGACCACGATCACCAGAAAGAAAACCGACATCGCGGCATCTGAACGGCGCCGCATCGCCAGCAATAGATCACGCCGGATGATTCCGCTGACGGCTTCCCACATGCTGGAGCCGCTCATCCCATCAGCCTCAGGCGTTGGACAACCTCCGTGGGAAGCGCAACCTCCTGATGGGTCACAACAACCGCCAGTCCCCCGCGCTGCAGATGCATAAGCAACCGCTGCGTCACGACATCGGTCGCAGCCTGGTCGAGCGAAGTAAACGGCTCGTCGAGCAGCCATAAGGGACGAGTGGAGAGCCACAACCTTGCCAGGGCCACTCGCCGCTTTTGTCCTTGCGAGAGCACCTTGGACGGCAAATGATGAATGGGGCGCTTCAGCCCGATTCCCTCCAAAGCCTCCTTTGCTCCATTGTTGGAGCAGGGTTCTCCGGCAAGCGACATCGCGCTCATCAGATTTTCCAGCGGCGTGAGATCGTCCTTCATCCCATTGAGATGCCCGATATACGTCAGTTGCCCCGAATAGAGCTCCTTGAGTTGATGGATATCTTGTCCTCCCCACAAAACCGAACCCTGTTCAGGAGGCAACAAACTGGAAAAGATACGAAGCAGGCTGGTCTTTCCGCTGCCGTTTTCACCGACCACGGCCAGCAGCGATCCCCGCTCAACCTTCACACTGAGGTCGGTGAACAATCGTCGTTCACCACGACTGCAACGGAGCGCAACAGCTTGCAACAAAAGGGACTCCTCACACAGCGAGGGACGAGAGTAAGGGAACGAGGCGTGGAAAAACAAGGGGAGAAAAGGGGGGGGCGAGTGGGAAGTGAGTGGACTTCACAGCCATCTTGCTCTGAGGACGATCCTACTGGTAATTAATGCATGCGTCGCGATTGACCATCCGCCACGTTGGAAGTGTCTGCATATGCAGCAGTGAAGGAGATGAATCATGAGTGAACTCGTCTGTATCGCGTTTAAGGATTCCAGCACAGCCGATCGAGTACTGAACGAACTACGAGCCATGGAAACGGAATATGTCTTGGACCTCGAAGATGCAGTCATCGTCGTCCGTGACATGGACGGCAAGGTCCACCTGAAGCAGTGCGTCGATGTGTTTGGAGGTGCCACCAAGCATGGTGTGGCGCTGGGTGTGTTGTGGGGAGGGCTCATGGGACTGCTTTTTATGAATCCCCTGGCCGGTCTCCTGGGAAGCATTGCCGGCGGTGCAGGAGCCGGCGCCATGACCACTGCCGCCAATGAGTATGGGCTCTTGAGTGATTATGGGATCCCCGATCAATTCATCAAAGACTTGGGCAGTACGATCACGCGGGGCACCTCGGCGATTTTCCTGCTCATTCGGAGCGTTGATCAAGACAAGTTACTTGCCGGCTTCTCACAATACGAGGGAACCATTCTCAAGACATCCTTGAGTAAAGAGCAGGAAGAAAAGCTGCGCGTGGCCCTCACACATCAACATAACCAAAAGACCGGTACGCGGTAGCCGCGGCTCGGGAAAGCGAGCGAAGATTGAACATCATTGTGATCGCACGAAGAGAATTCGCAAACGCTCCTGAATCGCCGGCTGCCTCAAGATCCCACAGGCAGTTTCTGTTCCCCTGCCGCCTTCTTGATCCGCCTACGGCCTGTGATGGTATAAACTGAACGTGAGAGAAGCCAACTCGATAGCCGATCAACAATGACGATCGTGGGGCAGAGCGTCGGAATTAGCATGGCGGCGGCGATGATGATCGCCGGTTCCGCCTAAGCCTGCCTGCGACTGAAAACGTACGCGAGCAATGGCCCCTGGCGGATTCGGTTCCGTCAGGGGTTTTTTATTGTGTATCGGCCGGAATGAATCACGAGGAAGGGAGCACGGAGCATGGTCAATCTTGAATCGATCGAAGCAGCCGCAACTCGCATCGGTCCGTCCATCTATGAATCGCCGTTGGTACATTCCAAAACGCTGTCCCGGCTGAGCGGAAACGCGATTTTTCTGAAACTTGAAAATCTGCAGATGACCGGATCGTTCAAGGAACGCGGCGCCTTGAACCGTATCCTGACGATGACGGACGGCGAACGGCGGCAGGGAGTCATCGCGGCATCGGCAGGGAACCATGGGCAGGGCGTGGCCTATCATGCGACACAGCGGAACATCCCCGTGCAAATCTGGATGCCGCGTTCGACGCCGCTTATCAAGCTGACGGCGACCCGCGCCTACGGCGCGGATATCGTGTTGCACGGGGACAATTACGACGAAGCGTGCGAGGCAGCCATGGAACGAAGCGTGCAGAGGAAGGCCGCGTTTATTCACCCCTTCGACGACGCCGCCGTCATCGCCGGGCAAGGGACCGTCGGGTTGGAGCTCCTGAAGCAAAACCCCGCGCTGGATGTGATCATTGTGCCGGTCGGAGGCGGTGGATTGATCAGCGGGATCGGCTGCGCGGTCAAGAAGCGAAATGCCGCGGTAGAAGTGATCGGCGTTCAAACGGGTCGACTGCCGTCAATGCAAACAGCTCTGCAACAACAGCAACCCGTCAATCTCCCGGCGAAGCCCACATTGGCCGACGGGATCGCCGTTCGAAAAGCCGGCGCGCGCACGCTGCCGTTGATCCGCAAATATGTCGATCGGCTCGTCACGGTCGAAGAGGACGAGATTGCGGAGGCGATTCTGATGCTGTTGGAGGGCGAGAAAACAGTGGCGGAGGGGGCCGGCGCCGTTGCGCTTGCCGCCGTTCTGCAAGCAAAAACGGGCCATCGCGGAAAAAACATCGCGGTGCTGGTGTCCGGAGGCAACCTTGATGTCACACTGCTGGCGAGAATCATCGAGCAGGGCATGGTTCGAGACGGGAGACGGCTGCGTCTGCGGGTGCGTCTCCCGGACTATCCCGGCGCATTGGAAGGACTGGCATCGGTGATCGCCAAGGCCCAGGCCAACATCGTGGAGACGTCATACAACCGCGCGCACTACGGCGTAAGTTTGAACGAAGCCACGATCGACATCACCATGGAAACCCGCGGACGCGACCATGCGTCGGATCTATTGGCCGCGCTGACGAGCTCGCGTTATGCATTCAGCGTCGTCGAATGAGTGGAGTGGC
>JAICUC010000187.1 GCA_025936075.1 Nitrospira sp.
CACCGGGACGGTCTTGAGGCTATTGACACTATTGATGAACGGCTGCGGCGTATAGACATTGATCAGGTACGACATGCCGGTACTGGGGTCGAGCCAATAGATCTGATCGATTTGTTGGCTGCCGGCGGTCGTCATGAGGAGATTTTCGGCCATGTCTCTCTCGGTTCTGTCGACGTTCAGTCCGAACGTGCGATTGCCTTCAACCATCATGGTCGGTGTGCGCATCGTCTGGTGAACCACCACGTCCTTCGCGCCGGGGATTTTGCGGAACCCGTCGGCCAATTTGAGGGCGAAGTCGTAGCTGGGATAGGTATCGGGGCCATTGACCTGCACGTCGATCGGCGCGGGCGCGCCGAAGTTGAGAATCTTGGCCGTCAGATCGGACGGCTGAAACGTGAATTCGGTCCCCGGATAGCGCTCTTTCAAGCCCTTGCGGAGAGTTTTCCGGATGTCCCACACCGGTGATTTTTCATTCTTCAAGAGAATCGTCATGTCACAATCCTGAGAGCCGATCGTCGGCGTCGGAATGAACGCGAGATTGTGCGGCCCGACCGGCAGGCCGCAGTTGCTGACGATGTTTTCGACCTGATCGGGCAACAACTCCTCGATGCTGCCGGCGACGAGCGTGGTAATGCGTCCTGACACCTCGATGCGTGTTCCGAGCGGCGCCCGCATGTGCATCTGAATGATTCCCGACCGGATTTCCGGGAAATAGTCGCGACCGAGGAAGAAAAACAGGCTCATCGACGCCACCGCAACGGCGAGTGAAGCGGTAACGAAGGCGCGGCGACGAGCGATCAGCCGTTTGAGCAACGCCTCATAGCGCTCGCGGAACCGGTTGAAGCGGCGCTCGAATCCCTGCTGAAAACGGACGAAGACATTCCGCGATGGCTCCGTTCCGGGCTGTCCGTGATGCTGAGGCTCATGTGTTTGGCCATGGTGACTCTTCATCATATATTTCGCCATGGTCGGCACCAATGTGCGCGAGAAGATAAAGGAGGCGATCATCGCGATCATGACGGCCTCCGCCATGGGCTTGAACAAGTAGCCGGCGACGCCGCTGAGATCGAAGAGCGGAAACCAGGCGATCGCGATGCAGAGAGTCGCGACGAGTGTCGGGACGACGATCTGATTGGCGGCGTCGATGATGGCTTGCTCCAGCGGCTTGCCCATTTCGAGATGGCGGTCGATATTCTCGATCATCACGGTCGCGTCATCGACCAGAATGCCGACGGCCAATGCCAGACCGCCCAAGGTCATGACATTGATCGTCTCCTCAAGCCAATGCAGGCCGATGATGGCGGTCATGATGGACAGCGGGATCGAGACCCACACAATGACCGTGGCCCGCCAGGAGCCGAGCAGCAGCAGCACGATGAGGCCGACCAGCGCGCCGGCGGTCAGCATTTCGTGGAGCACGTCGGAGATCGAATCTTTCACGAAGGTCGAAGCGTCGTCGAGAAGCCGGATTCGCACGCCCTCCGGAGAGACTCGTTCGGCGCGCGGGATCATCTTCTTGATTCCCTCGACCACGTCGAGAGTCGAGGCCTCCGTACTCTTCATCGCGACGAGGATGACGGTCTGTTTGCCCTTCACCAGCACTATGTTCTGTTGGACACGGCCCATGAGGCGCACCGACGCCACGTCGCGCAGGTAGACGTATGCGTTGCCTTCCCGCTTGATCGGAATATTCGAAAAATCATCGATCTTCAACGGTGACGCGTTCGTCAGGACGACCCAGTCGGTCTGCTTGATCTTGATGTCGCCGGACGGCAACACGAGATATTGCTTCATCAGGACATCGTGAATATCGGACGGTGTGAGATGACGAGCGAGCATTTTCTGCGGATCGAGGTTGACCATGACCTGCATGTCCTGCCCCCCGTATGGGTGCGGGAGGACGATCCCCGGTACCGTGACCATGAGGGGGCGGATCCGCATGTAGGTGAGATTGTAGAGCTCCGCAGGCGTCATCTCCTCGGAGCTGATTTCGAGCATGGCGACCGGTATCGAGGAGGGTGCCAAGCGCATGACCATGGGCGGAGAAATATCGGGCGGCAGCGCCTTGACGACATTTTGCGCGATGCCCACGATATCCGCTTCGGCCCGGCCTACGTCGACGCCGTCCTGGAGAAAGATGTTAGTGATGCTGCTGCCGTAATAGGAATGGCTATGGATATACTTGATGCCCTCGACGGTCGAGGTCAAAAAGCGTTCGAACATATACGTGATACGGCCTTCCACCTGCGGTGGGATCATGCCGGAATAGATCCAGACCACGGAGGTGACGGGAATCGTGATGTTCGGGAAGACGTCGGTCGGCATGTGGCGAATCGTCTTGGTCCCGAGGAACAGGATGAGAATGGACATGACGACGAAGGTGTAGGGCCTGCGGAGAGCAATCAGGACAAGTTGGTTCATGCGTCTGCCTCCTTTGCCTTTCTATATTCGGAGGAATGAAGGCCGATCTTTCCCACGGCCTTGGTTCAGGATGTGACCCCATGGCAGCCGATATTCTTCCCATCGATACAAGAATCGACTGTTTCACCTGTCTAGCGTTATAGCGCACAGACCCGGCGTGAAGAACTCGGAAAATCCGAAGAAGACGCGGGAAATATTACGAGGTCGGTTGAAAAGTGGCTAAGATAATGATCCTAGGATGTTGGGATGATGCCGTGGGTCAGGGCGTATTTGATCAAATCCGCGGTGGTCTGGAGATTGAGCTGCGCCAAAATCTGGCTCTTATGGAACTCGACCGTCCGTGAAGAAATGGTCAACATGTTCGCGATTTCTTTTGCAGTCCGTCCCTCGGCCAGCAGCTGCAGAACTTCTCGCTGACGCGTCGTGAGGCGGTGCGCCCCGACGGATGGCCCCGAGGCTTTTGAGAGAAACACATTGAGCATGTCTTTGGTAATCAACGAGGTAATATAGGAATGTCCCGCAAGTGCCGCTCGAATAGCTTGGTCCAATTCATCCGCCGCCGAACGCTTGAGCACATAGGCCGATGCTCCCGCCTCAAAGGCGGATCGGATATATTCCTTGTCCGCATGCATGGTGACGATGATGATTTTGGTGCCGGGGCAGATTTTTTTCAGTTGCGCCGCCGCATCGATGCCGTTCAGCAACGGCATGGACACATCGAGGATCACGATATCGGGCTGAAGTTCCTTCGCGGCGTCCAAGAGCGCACGCCCGTCCTCGACGGCGCCGACCAACTCATACTGTCCTTCGAGCATGCGACGAAATCCCTCCAAGACCAGGAGATGATCGTCGGCCAGTAGTACACGCGGCTTAGGCATGCCGGCCTCCTTGCGTCAGCGGGATATGAACTCGAATATGGGTGCCCTGTCCCGGTGTCGACTCCACCTCCAATGTCCCCTGTGCCAAGCGTACGCGCTCCTTCATGCTCAGCAATCCCAGGTGTCCACCGGGTTTGCTTGATTGTTCGAGATCGAACCCCACTCCATTGTCGCGAATGGACAGGTCGATCATTTCTTCGTCGCACATCACCTCCACTTCGACCTGTGAGGCCCGGGCATGCCGAGCGACGTTGCTGAGACTTTCCTGCACGACCCGATAGATGCAGATGGTGACTTCGTCCGGCAGCGCCGCCACGGGATCATTGTGCACATAGGTGCTCTGGATATCCGTGCGGGCTGAAAAGTCATCGACAAGCCCTCGCACGGCCTTCATCAGTCCCAAATCATCTAAGATGGATGGATGAAAACGATAGGCCATGCGGCGTACATCGTCGGAAATGAGGGTGATGCATTCGGACACTCGACGAATCTCACTTCGTAGATGATCCAGTTCGATGAACGGGCCTTTCTCCATCTGTCGCAGATCCATCGTCAGCATCGCAAGCCGTTGATTGATGTGGTCGTGCAAGTCGCGTGAGATCCTCCGGCGATCTTCTTCCTGCGCCGTGAGAAGCTGCCCCGCCAATGCTCGCAACTCCTCTCGGTTCTGTTGAAGTTGCCGTTCCCTGGCCTGCAGCGCGGCTTCGCTGGACCGCAGCGACTGTTCCGTCTCTTCGCGGTCGGCAATCTCGGTGATCAAGGATCTGTTGAGATCGGCCAATTCTTGTGTCCGCGCCTGCACTCGCGCCTCAAGTTTGTCATGCGCGTGCCGGAGTTCCTCTTCGGCTCTGCGACGATGCAAAAAAAACAGCAACGGCAGCCAGAGAGCCGTGAGGCTGAACAGCCGATTGACGACGCTCATCCAATGGGGGACGCCGTCAATGGTCAATCCGAGATCGGTGCCGGCCAAGTCGAGTACGGAACAGACCGCCGCAGCGATGAGCGGTCCTTTTCGATACGGCAGGAGAAAGGACAGGATGACCAATCCGCCGTACAGTACTCCGGTACTGATGCCGCTTGGAAGATAGAGATCCAGGCAGAACAGACCAATACCGAGGCCGATGATGACCGACAGCAAGGTTCTGTTGGTGTCAGAGGCTATGATATGAGCCTCACGCCATGGAACAACACTCTAGAACCCATTTAAAATTCCCAACACCGTAAACATCCTGTTGGCTTGTGGAAGACTCTACGTCTGTTGATCCATTGGAAGTATCATGCCACGAGCTTCCTTGGTTTGTGCGGCTCGCCTGATCGCCATGCTGCTGAAACATTTGAGTAGAGTCATCGTGAGTAGAGTCATCAAAGTTAGCGATTCGCGAAACGAAACATCACTGTGGGAATCAACAGGGTCTTACTCGATAAGTTACGAAGATCCCGAGACCTCTGCTCACCGTCTGTGAATGCGAGGGGGAAACAAGGCCTCAGCGTCCCAGTTAAATGTCGCACTCCGCGCATTTTGTCCTATAGCGGTCGGCAATGGGTATTTTTGACTCACCAATGAAAATTTGTCGCATGCAACGCGATGGGGTCAGGACCGACGCGCTGGTACCCGTCGATCGCTGATCAGGGCATTCGGTACATCGAGCATGAAGGTCCGATTGGATCTACCAGGCAGGGGCATCTTGCGGGATTGCGTATTTGAGGAAAGCGAGTAGAGTTGCCCAACATCATCATAACTTTATAACTTTCGCCTGTGTCGGCCATGGCCATATGCAAAGGAGGTGTTGATGGCCGTCATGCACAATGAAGAAGGCGTGTAGACCTTCCGTCCAACAGTCGAACCTGTTCAAACACCCTGACATGTTTGAGGAGGGCAAGATGAAAACTTTTAACTATTCGCTGATGATGGTTGGAATGGTGCTGGCGCTTGGGGGTATCGTGGCAGTCTTCAACTTCGACCAACCGTCGCACGCGTTTTCGTTGGCTTGGTGGATGATCGTTGGGGGATGGTGTGTTGCATTGACAGGGATGGGCATAGACATCATGCATGTGTCCAAGATTACCAAACGCGAACCGGTGTACGTGTTCCAGCCGGAGACGAATACGACCAAAGGAGTCAAAGGAAAAATCATTCGAAGGTAATGATTGAAAAGGGACGTCACTCCGGTCATCTATACTGGGACACATATCGAAGGGATGGTTTGATTCGTCGGTTGCCGCGAAGGCCCGCCTGCCAAGGCGGGCCTTTTTATGTATCGATTCGCCGCTCCTGCATCACCAATTCCCAGACTTCTTCGTTGAGGTCATATCGCAGCACGTATCGCTGACCGTCACCGGCGTGAATGCGAAAGCAGCTATGGGTCTCGGTGTACCAGCCACTGAGAATCTCGTCCACGGATATGCGGACGCCATCGAGCGTAAACGCACGAGGTGTTTCTTCACCCTTATAACCTGCATAGGCCTCGACCGTGACAGACGGAAAAGTCATGGAGGCATGCTCTTGTGAAAATCGACGAGCTGAGTTTATCATGACGCCCGCAAGGAGTTGGAACCTCTTCTCTACATGGAGCACTGTGCATGAAAAAGGATCAGAACAAGACGTCGGCATTGACTCGAATTGAGCGAGATACCATGGGCGAACTGGCTGTGCCCGCCGAGGCCTACTATGGAGTGCAGACAGCGCGCGCCATTGAGAATTTTCCGATCAGCTCGCTGCGTATGCCTCGGGCCGTGATTAGGGCCATGGGCATGATCAAGCGGGCCGCGGCTACTGTGAATCATACCCTTGGTTTGCTGGACAAAAAATCGGCTGAAGCCATCAAACAAGCAGCGACTGAAGTCATCGATGGCAAACTGGATGCCGAGTTCCCGGTCGATGTTTTTCAGACCGGGTCCGGGACGTCCACGAATATGAACACTAATGAGGTCATCTCCAACCGTGCGACTGAGTTATTGGGTGGCGCGCGTGGCAGCAAGCTGGTACATCCGAACGACCACGTGAATCTCGGCCAATCGAGCAATGATGTGATTCCGACTGCCATCCATGTCGCCGCCTCGGAAATGATGCAGCAGCAATTACTACCGGCATTGACACGATTGCACAAGGCATTGAAGGGCAAAGCCAAGGAATTCGATAAGGTCGTGAAAATCGGGAGGACGCACCTCCAAGATGCCACGCCGGTTCGGCTTGGCCAGGAATTCGGCGGCTATGCCAGGCAAATCGAGCTCGGCATCCAGCGGGTCAAGCAGGCGCAGGAGGCCTTGAGCGAAGTCGCATTGGGCGGAACGGCCGTCGGCACAGGCCTGAACTGCCATCCGAAATTTTCTTCCAAAGTCATGGCAATCATTTCTAAGGAAACCGGATGCTCGTTCAAAGAAGCCAAGAATCATTTTGAGGCGCAGTCGGCACAGGATTCACTGGTCGAAGCGAGCGGGTATCTACGGACGCTGGCCGTGAGTCTCATGAAGATCGCCAACGATATTCGGTGGCTCGGGTCCGGGCCACGGTGCGGGCTTGGCGAGATCAATTTGCCCGAGACGCAGCCCGGTTCGTCGATCATGCCGGGGAAGGTCAATCCCGTGATCGCCGAATCCGTGACGATGGTCTGTGCGCAGGTGATCGGAAACGATGTCACCGTAACGGTCGGCGGCCAGGCCGCAAATTTTGAGCTCATCGTCATGATGCCGGTCATGGCCTACAATCTGTTGCAATCCATCGAACTACTTGCAACGGCTTCCAACAATTTCTCGGCCAAGTGCATTGAAGGGATCAA
>JAICUC010000369.1 GCA_025936075.1 Nitrospira sp.
CGCACGTTCGGACTGAACGTCGACAGAACCGAGAGAGACATGGCCGAAAATCTTCTCATGACGACCGCCGGCAGCCAACAAATCGACCAGATCTATTGGCTCGACCCCAGTACCGGCATGTCGTATCTGATCAATGTCTATACGCCGCAGCCGTTCATCAATAGTGTCAATAGTCTCAAGACCGTCCCGGTCGACTCCGCAAACGACCTTGCGGGCGAGGTCCAGTTGCTCGGTAATTTGTCCGATCTGGTCCCGGAGGGAACGCCGGGCGTAATCACGCACGGCAACATCATGCCGCTGTTCGACATCTATGTCTCCGTTGAAGATCGCGACCTCGGCGGGGTGCTGACGGAAGTCCAGAAGACGGTCAAGAGCATGGAGGAACAGAAGCCCCGCAGCGCGGAGGTCGAAATCCATGGCCAGGCTTCATTGATGTACGAGGCCTATGCCGAGCTGATTTTCGGGCTGCTCGTCGCGATCATGCTGATCTATCTGCTGATCGTCGTCAATTTCCAATCCTGGCTTGATCCCTTCATCATCATCACCGCCTTGCCCGGCGCACTGGCGGGCATCGCCTGGGCATTATTCCTGACCCATACGCGTCTGTCGGAACCCGCGCTGACCGGAGCCATCATGTGCATGGGCACGGCAACCGCCAATTCGATTCTCGTGGTGTCCTATGCGCGCGAGATGCTTGAAGAGCACGGCGATGCGCTGCGTGCCGCGCTCGAAGCCGGGACAACCCGCTTCCGTCCGGTGCTCATGACCGCCGCCGCCATGATTTTCGGGATGATTCCCATGGCGACGGGCTATTCGCAGAACGCGCCGTTGGGACGTGCCGTCATCGGCGGCTTGCTCATGGCCACGCTCTTCACCCTGCTGTTCGTGCCCTGCGTGTATGCCATCATGTACAGCCGGCGTACGGCTCAACAACCGAAGGAGACCTCATGATCGCGACATTGGTTCGATCACGCATCGCCATCGCAGCCGTCATTCTATGTGGACTTTATCTCGGCTATCGGGTGCAAGAGGCCAAAAGCGACGCCGCCTCGCTGCACGAGAGGACCCTCAAAGAGGCCGTGCCCACCGTCGCCGTCGTGACTCCCAAGCCGCTTCCCGCGACTGAGACCATTACGCTCCCTGGCAATATTGTCGGCTGGTACGAAGCGCCGATCTACGCGCGCGTTACAGGCTACGTGAAGATGTGGTACAAGCGCTACGGAGACGAAGTGAAAAAGGGCGACCTGCTCGCCGAAATCAACACGCCGGATCTCGATGCCGAGTATCAACAGGCTCATGCGGACCTGGAATCAGAACGCGCCAAGTACAAGCTCGCTGAGGTGACCGCGAAGCGATGGATCGCGCTGCGCCCCAACCATGCGGTCTCCGAGCAGTCGATTACGGTACAGGAACAAGGCTGGAAGTCCCAGGCAGCGGTGGTCAGAGCCGCTGAACAAAAGGTTAAAAACATCGAGGCGTTCATCGGATTTAAAAAGATCGTCGCGCCGTTTGACGGGGTCGTCATCCAGCGCAACATCAACGTCGGCGACCTGGTCAGTAAGGAGGGCGACCTCAGCACTCCCAGCGCCAAAAGTAACCTGTTTACAGTGGCCGTCGTCGATAAGTTGCGTCTCTTTGTCAATGTGCCGCAAACGTTCGGGCCATTTCTCCAACCGGGCTTGACGGCCGACGTGACCGTGGCGCCGTTGCCTCACCGGCATTTCGACTTCCAGTTTCTGACCGTGGCCAAGGGATTCGATATAGGCACGCGCACCGCAACCACCGTCTTCACGATCGAGAACAAGGACCGCGCGCTTTGGCCCGGCACCTATGCCCAGGTCCACCTTGCGACGCCCGTCGATCGACCCACCTTTATCCTGCCGTCCTCCGTGTTGATCTATAAGGAGCATGCCACCCAAGTGGCTGTGGTGAAAGAGGATGACCATTTGCACCTGCAAACAATCACGGTGGCCAAACTCCTCGACAACATCATCGAAGTCGAAGAGGGCATTTCCTCGGGCGACCGCGTCGTGAATAACCCCACTGCCGCGTTGCTCGATGGCTCCCAGGTGCGCGTCGTGACACCGGAGCCCGGGTATGATCTCGTCGCAGAGGAAGGGGCAACAGAACAAGAAGATCCGAGACTGAAGGAACAGGTTCAACAAAATGATCGGGTAGCCGCACATCGTTCCGACGCCCGATCGTGAACCGCTTCAACTTGTGGTGACATGGTAGAGTGCGCCAGGACTCAATGCGCAGGGCCTGGCCATGAGACGGAGGATAGCTCATCGAAAGGCACAACACACGATCTGACCTCTTTTAATTCGCACAAAGGTGGCATATAGCAAGAAACAAGACTTGACCCTATTTTTGCTGCTTGCACCTGCGTGATGCGAAGGGCATCATACGTATACGTCGTCCTCTGGCTGTTCCGGTCTAGGACCGTCGCCAGATTGTCGTTGTTGTCATAGGTGTAGGTCTCCGTATTGCCCTTCAGATCGTAGCGAGATGCAGGGTTAAGTAGCGACTCCTACGACAGATATTCCCTCAGATGCTCAGCCGCGTAGGATGCATCGGCCTGCGTCCTCGCGGACACTTCGATTAATTCATCATGGGAAATTTTAATCACGAGACCTCGCTTAGGAGAGACTAGGCTCAGGACTCATTAAGGTTGAGGGTTTCCTCAGTAAATGATCTGTGCTTCACTATGGCTGGAGGTGGCCATGAGTGACATGTTTTTGTTGACCAGGCAGCAGTTGAACAGGATCAAGCCCTATTTCCCGGTATCGCACGGTGTGCCGCGAGCGGATGATCGGCGGGTGATCAGCGGGATCATCTCTGTGATCCGGTACGGCCTTCGATGGAAGGATGCGCCGAAGGCCTATGGCCCGCACAAGACACTCGACAACCGGTTTATACGCTGGAGCCGAGTAGGGATCTTTAACAAGATCTTCCGCGAGTTGTCGCGACACTCCGGGGCGAGAGACTGCCTGATGATCGACGCCACACATCTGAAGGCCCACAGAACGGCGGCGAGTCTGCTTAAAAAGGGGCAGTACCCCGCTGTATTGGCCGCACGAAAGGCGGCCTGAATTCGAAGCTCCACGCGGTGTGCGACGACGCGGGCAAGCCGGTCCACCTGTTGCTGACCGCTGGGCACACCAGCGATTACACCGGTGCGAGATGCCTGCTGCCCTATCTTTCCAACGCCAACCACTTGATCGCCGACCGCGGCTATGATGCGGATTGGTTCATCACCGCCCTCAAGGAGCAGGGTGTCACACCATGCATTCCGCCGCGCAAGAACAGAACGACACGGCGCCGCTACAGCAAAACCCTCTACAACCTACGTCACTAAATCGAGTTTATGTTTGGCCGGATCAAGGATTGGCGTCGGATTGCCATGCGGTA
>JAICUC010000382.1 GCA_025936075.1 Nitrospira sp.
AAAATTGAACCGCGTTTGCTTGTCGCCTTGTCTCAATTTGCATGGCGGCGATGTATAGCAATTACACATTGCCACTGTCAATGATAATTTACTGGATGTCTGTTTTATTTTTCAGGTTTATATTATTTTTTGGCTTTACGCTTAACAATAAGAAATGTTTATTAGCATTAACTGACAATTGTAATTATGATAGGAAATGTAAAGTTTAAGAGATTCGGGCTTGTAAATAATACATCATGCTGGTAAATGTCCAATGAGAGGTTTGTAATCAAGGAATAATGGACTCACACGCTCGCTTTTCGATCCGTCGGCGTGCCTTCCTTAAAGCGTTCGGACTGGGCGCAATGGTCGGCAGCGTCGGCGGTTGCGATGCCGTCGGCGGCGTCTTTGGCCGCATGTTCGCCGTCCCGCCGCGCGAGACGACCGCCTTCACGCCCAACTCCACCTTCTACGTCGTGAACTACGCCGATGGCGTCGTCTCGGCGTCACGCGATCTGAATATCGAGCAGTGGAAGCTGCGCATCACCGGCGCGGTGCACAGGCCGCTGGCGCTCGGGTGGCGCGATCTTCTGAACCGCGAGTCCTACGATCAGATTGCCACCCTGATGTGCATCGACACGCTGCCGGGCGGCGACAGCATCGGCACGGCGACCTGGCGCGGCATCTCGTTGAAGAACCTCCTGCTCGAATGCGGCGCCGACGCCGACACCGCTCGGGATGTCGTCTTTCGCGGCATCGACGGCTACGACGACAGCATTCCGTTCACCCGCGCGATGCAGGATGACGTGATGCTGGCCTTCCTGATGAACGGCGAGAAACTGCCGCAAGCCCATGGTTTTCCGCTCCGCCTGCTGGTGCCGGGGCTCTACGGCATCAAGAACGTGAAGTGGATCGTGGAGATCGAAGTGTACCCGGGCGACTACAAGGGCTACTGGCAACGGAAGGGCTGGACCGACGACGGCACAATCAAGATTTTTTCCCGCATCGATTCGCCCGGCCATTACCAATCCCTGCGTGGACCGGAGCACACGCTTCGCGGCATCGCCTTCGGCGGACCGCACAGCATCCGCACCGTGGAAGTGAGCTTCGATGCCGGCCGCACCTGGCACGAGTGTCAAATCGACCCGCCCCTGTCGCCCTATGCGTGGGTGATGTGGCGGTACACGTGGCGCCCGCCGGCGCCGGGGAAGTTTCAAACCGTCGTCCGGGCCACCGACACCACGGGACAGCGGCAGATCGCCGAAATCGTCCGCCCGCAACCGGCCGGCGCGAGCGGGTATCACACGATCGTCTCGGAAGTAACACAGCTCTGAAAAAAGCGGCGCCCTTACGGGTGTCCTCCGTTTCTGGGAGTGAGGTCCATACTATGGCCGCAAGTCATGCCGACTCCTCGCCAACGTTGCGCGACCAGCACGGGCGCTGGCCGGGGGCCGAATCCGTGGAAGACTTCCGTCGCAATCTCGCGGCTGTTCAGGCAGGCATCGCAGCGGCATGCCGACGGGTCGGGCGCGATCCTGCCGGTGTGTGTGTGCTGCCCGTGAGCAAGACGGTGGACGAAGAGCGGATTCGTTTGTCCTATGCCGCGGGCTGCCGTCTGCTCGGCGAAAATAAGGTACAGGAGGCGTATCGCAAATGGAACGCCCTGGCCGATCTTGCGGATCTGCGCTGGTCGGTGATCGGTCATTTGCAGACGAATAAGGCCAAGTTGGTGGCGCGGTTTGCTGCCGAGTTTCAGGCGCTGGACAGTCTGCATGTGGCTGAGGCACTGGAGCGGCGATTGCAGATCGAAGGCCGCGCACTGGATGTATTGGTGCAGGTCAATACATCGGGTGAGTCCAGCAAGTATGGCCTGCCGCCACAGGAGGTGGCCGCCTTTCTTCAGGCTCTGCCGGCGTTCTCGGCGCTGCGAGTACGCGGTTTCATGACGCTTGCGCTGCTGTCCGCCGATGCCGCGCAGGTACGTCAGTGTTTCGTGCGGTTGCGTGAGCTGCGCGACCGGCTGCGCCAGGAGGCGCCGGATGGAATCGGGCTGGACGAACTGTCCATGGGCATGTCCGGCGACTACGAGATCGCCATTGAGGAAGGGGCCACGATCGTGCGCGTGGGACAAGCCATCTATGGGGCACGGTCTACGCCAGACGCCCATTACTGGCCGACGGCAGGAAATGAGGAACCGCGTTCATGAGTTCGCCTTGCTTCAGTTCTTTGCAAGGCCATTCACTGGATGGATTTCACGAGCCGATCAAAGGCTGCGGCATGAATGTTTCCGTCAAAGAGCGCGCCTCATACAGATTGCTCCCGTCAGCTTCTCTCTCGGCTGTCGAATCGGAGGGACATAGTTCAATCCAAGAGTTGCATGATACGTACTGCGTCATGAGTTTCACTAGAAGACCACCGGAATACCTCCCCCGGAGCCTTCCAAAAACAACCGTGTCTCAAAAAGGGAGCCCGCCCCAAAAAGGAACTTGGAGATAGAGGGCACCCGCTCAGTTGCCCCTCAGTGTGTCCGCCACAAATGATATGGCGTGCTTACTGTGCTCGTCATACTTCACGACCACCTCATCGCCAACGACAGGATCCCTATCCGTCTCTTTCCTCGCGGTCGTCTTATCGAGACAGAGCGGGACGACTTCACCCGTTTCCCCATTCTGGACTGACACATCCCATTTGTGTGTCGCCGCGTCGCCTTTCACCACGTTGACGACTTTGCCGTGGATCGTTCTTCCGGGTTTTTGCACATCGGGTTTGTCATAGATCTTGCCTTCCATTGAGAAGGCTACGGTGGACAGCACCATGCAACACGTCAAACTTAAAAAACTTAATCCGACCGTCTTGAATGGGGTGTACATGCGAGACCTCCTTAGTGAGAGAGACCGGACGAATTGTACCGAAAGCGTAACCTGGCCTGGGCAAAGACGAAGCTGGAATAACTCCTAGTGGCAGTCGCTGCTCTTCGGGGAGACGTGAGGAATGCCAGCCCCCGATATCCTTCAGGCTTATCAGCCTTGGCTCATAGCCGGGTTCCTATACCGTCCCGCCCTAAAATGTCCGATGCACGTGGTATCAGCAGGAAAAAAGAAAAGCCCATGGAACCGTCTGGGTTCAGCATCGACGGCTCCATAGGCTTGTCACCAATTTTGGGAAGAGACTTACGGCTGTTGACCCTTCTTATAGAAGAAGGCAGCCGCGACCACTAACCCAATAATCGCCGCTCCGAATGTGAGCCAGTTTGCGTCCATA
>JAICUC010000113.1 GCA_025936075.1 Nitrospira sp.
TCATGCGGGCTAGCTGCGAGCCAATTTCATCCTCAGTAAAAGCCGCCAGCTGGGAATTGTAGAAGTCGCGGCGGAGAATGTCCGGAGCGTTGGCCGCATATTGATCGACGATGGCCTGTGCCGCGTCCGGCGAATCTGGCCGCAACAAATCCATCACCAGTACCGGCGCTCCTGGTTTCACCAACTGGCGAAGCTTCTGCCAGAACTGCAATGGATTCGGCAGATGGTGAAGCAGGCTATTGGAAATCACGGCATCGACAATTCTTGCACCAGCCATCTCTTCAAATCGTTCGCATTGTAAGGTGATGCGGTCGGCCAGTCCGGCTTGCTTTACTGCTTGCTCTCCTAACTGAATCATTGGGGCAGAAGCATCGATTCCAATGACGTGACAAGTTGGATAGCGTTTGGCGAACCGGATCGGAATATCAGCCGGGCCGCAACCGAGATCCAATACCTTGCCTTGAGAAAACTCCGGAAAATATTCCTTGAATCGATCGACGAATCCCTGATTCTCTTCGGCAAAATCAGCACGAGCGTAAGCTTCGGCCTGCGCCGGATCGTCCATGAGTTCCGGCTCTAGTATCCGATTCACGACACACCTCCTATCTCCACTGCATCTCCCGGTCGCACCACGCCGCCGCGCAGCACCCTCGCATAGACGCGACTCCAGCCCGGGTTTAACTTCTGCGAAATGCGCGAGAAGTCCTCATCTCGAAACCACCTCTTATTATGGGTGCAGGGCGTCGTATAGCTCGTCACTTCGAGCAAAATATCGGGACCGATGGTCAACTGCACGCCTGGCCGTACTAAATCCCAGTCCAAGCCGGACAAGGTGAGGTTTTCTCCCGAGAACCCGGAATCGATCGGATGGCCTTCTTTTTGAAGTTGCTCGATAAGTTCGAGCGAATACAGACAGACGGCGCGATCCGGCCCACCATGGACCTGCAGATTGCGCTGACGATCGCCATCCAAACCCCGTTCACCTACCTTGGCTTCCCAAACCGGCAGCTTTGGAACACCTCCGTCGGAGACATTGATCTGATTGACATGTGGATAAGGCGGCCTGCTCGACATCGTTACGCCTCTGCGTCGCAGGATTCCGGCCTAAAGAATTTCATCGCTACCCAGCCTTCCTCCTGGCACCGTTCCGAGCACGCCAAGCCGAGACCAGAAAACCGATCCACGATCTCGGGCTGCTGTTCGACAAGAATACCGGAGACTATGATTCTCGCCCCTTCCGATGCCGAGTTCACTAAATCGCCGGCGAGGTCCAAGATCGTCTGCCGATCGAGATTGGCAAGTACCAGATCAGCGATCCTTTGTTTTCTCTTCGGCAGATCGTCCAATGTGCCTGCAATGATGTCGATCCGATCGTCCACGTAATTCAACGCGAGATATTCTTCTGCACATTCCGCCGCAACCGAATCATGTTCAACGCCGATAGCCGACGCTGCGCCCAGCTTGACCGCGGCGATCGCCAGAATCGCGCTACCAGCCCCTACATCCAAAACCACTTCTCCACCGTAGATTTCTTTTTGCAGCCATTTCAGCATCATGCGGGTGGTCGCATGGTGGCCGGTGCCGAACGCCTGCTTGGGGTCAAGCATGATTTCGATATCCTTTGGGCTCAGCGCGACCGGCTCCCAACTCGGACGAATGATCAACCGACCGATGCGAAGGGCTTTCACGGAGCGAGCCCATGCCTCGTTCCAATTTTGATCCGGCATCTGCCGTACCGAGATCGGAATGTCCCCGATCGATGGCGCGAGATCTGCCAGGACCAGGCGAACCGAAGCAAGCCGTGTTTCGTTCCATTGGTCCGCCGGCCAATAGAGATGGACGAACCCTTCATCCTCCCAAGCGCCCTGGATGCCGGGATCATCAAGACGACTCAGCAACTCACCTACGTCGAAGCGCTCTTGAATACAGACGTCAATCCAGTCGTTAACCATTGCCATTTCGAAATTGCTGAAACGTGACAGGCTCTCCATCCATCGTGGGCCGCCAAAATTCGTTTCTGAAACTCGCCGTCGCCATTTGACGTTCCCGTCTGTTCCCAGTAAGGTCGCCTATTATGGCAAGCTCACGCATCGTCCAGATCGAAACGATGATCCGGCGCACCGATCGCCTCATTTCCCAAGGAACCAGAATCAGCGCAAGTTTCACGCGATGGCGGTTGGCTATCTTCCTCATCGGCTTCGTCAGCACCGTCACCCTCTACAAGCTCGATTGGTATCACAGCGGCAACCTGGCCCTTGGGATCTTCCTTGCCGTCTTCGTCACCGTGGCCGCATATCATAACAGGGTGGAAACTCGGATTCACCGGCTTCGCCAATGGAAGCAAATCAAACTGACTCATCTGGCCAGGATGGCGCTGGATTGGGTCACAATTGCTCCAAGACCCGGTGAAGCTCCGAAGTCTCATCCATACGCCGTCGACCTGGATCTCTTCGGCGCACACTCCCTGACACATCTTCTCGACACCACCGTGTCGGACCATGGCCGAGCGCGTTTGCATAGCTGGCTGCTGGAGCAACCCCCTACTCCATCACATTGGCACACACGACAGTTGTTCGTGAAAGAACTGGCACCTCGCTCCCTGTTTCGCGACCGTCTTGCGCTCGAGGCCAATCTCACGGGAGACCAGGAAATCAACGGCAGGCGATTGACCGCTGTCCTTGAACATCCAATCGGCTTGCCTCACCTAGACACCATCCTTGCCGTCCAAATCATTCTTGCTCTTGCCACGATCGGCCTTGCCTCAGCTTCGATGCTCGGCCTGCTTCCCGGTTATTGGATGTTTTCGTTCGCGGCCTATGTGTTGATGTACTTCATGACCGATCAAGGGGAAGAATTGCTGGAGCATGCCGTCGGCCTTCATCATGAAACTGAGCGGCTTGCCACGGTCCTGGGTTACATCGAGCGGCATGCAAGACGACGAGACACGGTGCTCGCTTCTGTCTGGACGAACCGGATCGGTCAAGCAAGTCCCACCCTGCACCTCAACCGCGCAGCACGCACGCTCCATGCGATCAGCATCAAGGCACATCCCCTCGTCCATCTGGCCGTCAACGCACTGTGCCCCTGGGATCTTTGGTTCACTCGCCGACTGAGTCGGATCCAGCATGAAATTAAAAACGCCCTCCCTCTGTGTTTGTTTTGCTTGGCAGAAGTCGAAGCGGCATCCGCTCTGGCTACTTTTGCCTATCTCCACCCCGATTACGCATGGCCGACTCCCCTCGTCGCAGCCGGCGAATGGAACGGCACACCTCCTGCTTTCCACGCCGACCGACTCGGCCATCCGTTACTGCCGGCTAAGACCCGTGTTGCCAACGACGTCCATCTGAAAGAACTCGGCTCCATTCACCTGATTACCGGCTCCAACATGTCCGGCAAGAGCACATTCCTGCGAACAATCGGTATCAATCTCTGTCTGGCGCAAGCCGGAGGTCCCGTTTGTGCACACTCGCTTGAATGGACCTGGAGCCGGCTGGCCTGTTGCATTCGTGTCGACGATTCACTCGATGCCGGTCTGTCGTTCTTCTATGCCGAGGTCAAACGACTCAAGACGATTCTCGATGCCACCAAAGAAATACCCGCGCCGCCCGCGCTGTTCCTGATCGACGAAATCTTCAAAGGCACCAATAACCGGGAGCGGCTCATCGGCAGCCGGGCCTACATTACCGCGCTGTCGCAAGGGAACGGTTTCGGCCTCGTGAGCACCCATGATCTGGAGTTGGCGGATTTGGAGTCCGTCGTACCGAGACTCATCAATGCGCACTTTCAGGAAACCGTATCAGCCGGCACACTGGAATTTGATTACCGGCTCAGACCGGGCCCTTGCCCCACGACGAACGCGCTGAGAATTATGGAGTTGGAAGGCCTGCCTATTTCCCCGGCACCAAATATCAGGCAAAATGGCCCTCACGAATGACCATTTCCGCCGGTTCTGAAACTCAACCTCTATCACATCCCCTTCGGGGTCTCTTGATCGCCCAATTCTGCGGGGCCTTCAACGATAACGCGTGGAAACTGATGGTCGCCTTGCTCGCCATTCGGCAAGCCACAACAGGTATGCCGGCGGGCCCTGCCTTGGAGACGGTCGCCCAGACACAAACCGCCATGGCATTCGTGATTTTCACGCTGCCGTTGGTGCTCCTTTCTCTTGTCGGAGGCACATTGGCCGATCGCGTGAGCAAACGGACGGTCATCATCTCGATCAAAGTCGTCGAGGTCTTCCTTATGGCCGCCGGCACGGTGGCGCTCTGGCTGAATCCAGCCGGAGGCGTCCTGCCTTTGGTCGTGTTATGCGGCATGGGCGTGCATAGCGCCCTCTTTAGTCCTTCGAAATACGGAATCCTTCCCGAATTGATCCCGCACGAGCGACTTGCTGTCGGCAACGGTTTATTGGAAATGTGGACCTTTGCCGCAATTCTGATGGGAACGGCTGCTGGTGGATTCCTACTACAAATCGCCGGAGATCAAACCTGGCTGGCCCCGCTGGCATTGACTGGCTTCTCGGTCGTCGGTTTCACAACCGCCTTGAGCATTCCACACGTGTCACCCGCCCGCGCGGCCGGCGGTGTGGGAGCTACCGTCCAAGGCGCATGGGCGGCGATTCAATCCGAACGGATGTTGCGCATGGCCGTTCCCATGGAAGTCATGTTCTGGACGATTGCGAGCCTGTTCGGACAGAACGTGCTCGTCTATGCAAAAGCCGTCCTGCATCTGTCTGACGCGATGTCTGGCCTTCCACTCACCATTCTATCGGTGGGCATCGGAGTCGGCGCACTTCTTGTCGGACGAATTTCCCGGAACAGGGTCGAGTACGGATTGATTCCTTTAGGCGCCATCGGCGTATTTCTGACATTGCTGTCGCTCGGCATCCTGGCACCCCCGCTGACAGGAACGTTCCTCATGATGGGAATGCTCGGAATCGCCAGTTCATTCATCTTTGTTCCGTTAAACGCCATCCTCCAATGGAAATCCCCCTCCAATCGGAGGGGTGCCGTCATTTCGTTTTCCAACACGTGCGTCTTCACCGGCATCTTGTCGGGATCACTGGTCGGCGGTTCCTTGGCCAATGCCGGCCTCTCGACAACCGGCATTTTCCTGGCCGCGGCCGCAATGACTGTGGGCGGCATAGGATGGGCGCTTTGGTTTTTGCCTGACACGTTGATTCGGCTGGTGTTGGTCATTCTCACCAACACGCTCTATCGGCTCCGCATCATCGGTGAGTCTCATGTTCCACAATCCGGTGGAGCACTTCTCGTTCCCAATCATGTCTCCTTTGTCGACGGCTTTCTACTGATCGCCAGCTTGGATCGGCCCGTGCGTTTTGTCGTTGATTCGCAATATACCGAACAACCGATTTTCAAACCTTTCATGAAGGCGCTCGGAGTCATTCCCATTTCCTCTCATGGAGGCTTGCGGGTCGTTTTAAAAGCGCTCCGCGATGCCGGTGCCGCCATCGACAAAGGAGAACTCGTGTGCATCTTCCCTGAAGGTCAGATTACTCGTACGGGAACGTTGTTGCCGTTCCGGCGGGGTTTCGAACGGGTCGTGAAAGGGCGGACAGCTCCGATCATCCCGGTTCATCTCGACCGCGTGTGGGGCAGCATTTTCAGCTTCAATCATGGCCGCTTTCTGTGGAAAGTGCCGGAACAACTTCCGTATCCCGTGACCGTCTCGTTCGGCGCACCGCTGCCGCCGGGTACACCGGCGCACGAGTTGCGCGGGAAGATACGCGAACTCGGCGAAGCAGCCTGGCAACTCAGGAAACCGAGTCGCCGACCGCTTCATCGCGAATTTATCCGTTCAATGCGTCGCTATCCTTTTCGCCTGGCCATGGCCGACCAAAATCGCCCCCATGTCTCATCCTTGCAAGCGCTCATCGGATCGATCGTCCTGGCGAGAACACTTCAGCCGTATTGGAAGGCCCAACACCGAGTGGGCGTGTTGTTGCCGCCCACCGTCGCCGCAGCCCTGGTGAATGTCGCCGCGTCTCTCTGCGGGAAAACCATCGTGAACTTGAACTACACGGTCGGGAAATCCGGACTGGAAGCCGCCGTAGAACTGGCGGGCCTGCGCACGGTCGTGACAAGCCATGTCTTCGTTGAAAAGGCCAAACTTGAACTGCCGGATGGGCCATCGATAGTTTGGTTGGAAGACGTGGCCGCGACGATCCGCAAGGACCAGAAAGTGCTGGCTGCCCTGCTGGCCCTCTTCGCTCCCTGCCGCGTCATCGAACGCGCCTGCGGGCAGACAATACCGCTCACACCCGACAGCATGGCCACGATCATCTTCAGCAGCGGCAGCACCGGAGAACCCAAAGGCGTCATGCTTTCGCACTTCAACATCGATGCCAACAGTCAGGGTGCCATGCAAGTGCTCCATTTCTATCAGAATGAACGAGTCCTCGGCATTCTGCCGTTCTTCCATTCGTTCGGCTACATGGTGTTCTGGTTTGTCATGTCCAATAATGCGGCGATGATCTTTCACCCCTCTCCGCTCGACGTGGCGGCGATTGGCGAACTCATTCGACGATATCGGATCACCTTTATCGTCACCACGCCGACGTTCCTGCAACTCTATTCACGCCGTTGTACTCCCGAACAATTCAGTTCGGTGCGGGTGATTCTGACCGGCGCGGAAAAACTGTCGGCCCGACTCGCGGAGGCCGTCGAAGACAAATTTGGGATCGGCCCGATCGAAGGCTATGGAGTCACGGAATGCGCCCCTGTCATTGCCGTCAACTGCCCGGACTTCCGCGCAGCCGGCTATTATCAACCGGCCTCACGCCGAGGCACCGTCGGTCAGCCGCTTCCCGGCGTGTCGGTGCGGATCGTCGATCCCAATAGTTACGCGCCATTGCCGACCGGCACATCCGGCATGTTGCTCGTGAAGGGACCGAATGTGATGAGCGGCTATCTAGGGCGCGAAGATCTTACCGCTCAGGTCATGCGGAATGGCTGGTACATTACCGGGGACATCGCCTCTCTGGATGAAGACGGCTTTTTGACGATTACCGACCGGCTGTCACGTTTCTCAAAAATCGGCGGCGAGATGGTCCCCCACGGAAAAGTCGAAGAAGCCTTGCAGCAGGCTGCCGAAGCCGACACGCAAGTCTTTGCCGTGACCGGGCTACCCGACGAAAAAAAGGGAGAGCGGCTGGCCGTCCTCCATACGCTTGAGGAATCCCGCATTCCTCTCATCCTGGAGAAGATCTCGGCGAGCGGCCTGCCCAATTTATTTATTCCCGGAAAGCACCAGTTCGTCAAGGTCGACGCGTTACCGATCCTCGGAACCGGCAAACTCGATTTACGAGGCGTAAAGCGCATTGCGCTGGAACGACTCGCTTCACGTGAAACGTAACTCGATTGATCGTTCATTTGGTTTATTTGGTTTGTCGTGACCAGCAAGTCCTTGATCGACTGCCATGTCCATCTCGCGGCGTTGCCGGACGGCGACAACGGTTGCTTCATCTCGCCGAAACTCCTTCGAGGCCCGCTCTTTCGTTTTCTCCTGTGGAAACACGACCTCTCACCGGCCCATCCGCGCGAAACCAACCGGAGGTATCTCGAACATTTGCTGGCTGAGCTACGCGCCTCACGGTATGTTTCGAAAGCGGTACTGCTCGGCATGGATGGATATTACGACCGGACCGGCCTGCTCAATCGGCAGCATACGGACTTTCTCGTCGGCAACGATTATGTCTTCAAGATCGTCCGAGCTTATCCGGATATGTTTCTTGCCGGTCCGTCGATCAAATCCGCAGCGTGAAGATGCCATTGATGAAGTTCACCGCTGCGCCGATGCCGGAGCCGTCCTGATCAAAGTCTTGCCGAACGCTCAGCACTTCGATCCTGCCGATGAGAAATACAGACCGTTTTATCGGGCGCTGGCGCAACGAAGATTACTGTTCTTGAGCCATGTCGGCTACGAATTCAGTCTGATCGGCAAGGACCAATCTCTCGGGGATCCCGATCGGCTCCGCCCGGCATTGGAAGAAGGAGTGACCGTCATCGCGGCTCATGCCTGCAGTTATGGCCTCATGTTTTATGAAAAATTCATTCCAACCTTCCGGGATTTGTGCACGCGTTATCCAAACTTCTATGCCGACATTTCAGCCCTCACCCAGCCGCATCGATTGAAGATGCTGTTGCATCTCCGACATCATCCGGAGCTTCAATCCCGTCTCCTCTTTGGAACCGACTATCCACTGTCGGTCTTCCACGTGGCAGCCTGGGGACGCGTCGGCTTCGGCAAGCTGTGGAACATGATTCGCACAAAAAACCGCTTCGATCGGCAAGTTGAGGTCTGTGAAGGACTCAATCTTGGCTTTCGCTCGCTCGGAGATCTGCTGCAGACTCAGCGGCTCGTGGAGATGACCAGTGAAGGATCCTGACGTGACGAATACGAGCCAGGGACAGTTCGTCCTTAAAATAAAGGAAAGGGCCGCCCCTCAGAGAAGGACGGCCCTTTAATGTCGCAAGATGTTCAGTTCAGCTATGGACTGACTGAGATCCGATCTTTGATCAGATCGAAGGTCTCTTTTGGAACCACGTTTTTCGCCACCAATTCACCCTTCACGCGATAGGGTCGGTTGTTGACGATTCGATCGGCTTCATCTTGCTTCAGTCCAAGGAAAAGGACCATGTCGTTCGCTGAAACTTTATTAATGTTCATCGCCGCCGAAGTCGCCGCCTGAGGAGCCGTCGCAGTTCCTGGTAAAGCCTGGTTTGGAGTCACGGTCGCCGTTTGAGGCGGTCCCCCGGCATTGGAACGATCCTTGAGCTCCTTCTGGTAACGGGCGACCAGTGATTTCAGCGTGTCGTTGTGGCGTTTCACGTCCTGATATTCCTGCCGCACATTCTTATTCTGTGCCGATAACGCTTTGACTTTATCCTCGAGGTCCCTGGTTCGTCCTTCGATCGCGCCACGCTCGGCGTCGCGTCCGTGCTCAACGCGCTGGAGTTCATCGCGGGCCGATTGCGCCTCATTCCCGAACTTCACGTTCAGTTCTTTGAGGGTTCTGACCTGTTGCTCCATGGCGTTCTTCTGTTGGCGGGTCTTCTCCAGCTCCATTTTGACGTTGTCTGCCTCGGCCAACGCATCTTGGTATTTCTTGTTGGATACGCACCCCGTGGTCAACACCGCCCCAACCAACACTATCGCCGTCCACTCGCGTCTCATGCGATCCTCCCTCCATCCAAATCCAAACCCTACGGTTTGCCTGTGTATCATGTGGAACATCACTTCCACTCGGCTGCAACCGTAGTTTTCCAGTGCCTTTTCACATCTCCTTGTGTGTATGCCAACATCCGGACGTTGTCAACATATTTGCTTTGTGGGAATCGATGCCGTTCCAATACGACTATCAATGACAAACCGTCTGTGCTTGACGAATCGTCGTTGCTCTGTGATCATCGCTCA
>JAICUC010000143.1 GCA_025936075.1 Nitrospira sp.
ATCATCTGGCCCAACTCTATGGACGGCGGCAGCGCAAGCTCCTGGCGATTCACGAGTACTTCGACAAGCGCCGGCCCGTCGTGCTTGAGCGCCTCGACCAGCATGGGACGCACCTGCTCGGGCGTCTCGGCCGTCAGGCCCAGCAGTCCCGCCGCCTCGGCCATCTTTGCGAAATCCGGATTGTGAAGGTCCGTGGCGAAATCCAGAAATCCCGCCGCTTTCATTTCAAGCTCCACGAAGCCGAGCGAGTCGTTCTTGAAGACCACCAGCTTGACGGGCAATTCCAGTTGCCGGAGCGACAGCAGGTCCCCCAGGAGCATGGCCAACCCGCCGTCTCCCGATAACGTGATCACCTGGCGGCTCGGATAGCTCAGTTGCGCCCCAATGGCTTGCGGCAGCGCATTGGCCATCGAGCCATGCGCGAAAGACCCAAGGAGTCGCCGTTTGCCGTTCATCCTGAGGTATCGCGCGGCCCAAATCGTCGGCGTGCCGACGTCGCAGGAAAACACGGCATCGTCCGAGGCGACCTCATCCAGCACCTTAGCGACATATTGTGGATGGATCGGTTTCCTGCCGGGTTCTCCCGACGCCAGGTCATCAAGCCCTTGGCGGGCTGCTTGATAATGGCGAAGCGAGTCGCCCAAGTGCTTGCCGTCCTGTTTCCGGTTGAGCCGAGGCAAGAGGGCCATCAGCGTGGTCTTCACATCACCGATCAAGCCGAGATCCACCCTGGTCCGTCGGCCGATCTGCTCACCGCGAACATCAATCTGGACGATCGTGGCCTTGTCCGGATAGAACTGCTGATAGGGGAAGTCGGTTCCCAGCATCAGCAGCGTCTCGCACTCCATCATGGCATAGTAGCCGGAGGCGAAGCCGAGCAGTCCCGTCATGCCGACATCGAATGGATTGTCGTATTCGATGAACTCCTTGCCCCGCATGGCGTGCACGATCGGCGCCTGCAGCTTGCCAGCCACCTCCATCAATTCATCATGAGCGCCGGCGCAGCCGGCGCCGCCTAGGATTGTGATCTTTCGCGCGCCGTTCAACACATCCGCCAATCGGTCAAGCTCGCCGTCGGAAGGGCGAACAGTCGGCGTGGCGGCGGCAAATTTCAGGCGAGGTTCGTTCACAGCGGCGGGCTGCAAGGCGATGTCGCCCGGCAGGACCACCACTGCGACACCGCGACGTGACCGCGCAGTCTGCACCGCAATCTCGAGAATGCGAGGCATCTGCTCCGCGTTCGACACCAACTCGCAATAGTGGCTGCATTCACGGAACAATTGTTCGGGGTGGGTCTCCTAAAAATAGCCGCTGCCGATCTCGCGGCTCGGAATGTGCGCCGCGATCGCCAGGACCGGGACACGGCTGCGGTGCGCATCGTAGAGCCCATTGATCAAATGGAGATTTCCCGGCCCGCAACTTCCGGCGCACACGGCCAAGTGTCCCGTCAAGTGCGCCTCGGCCCCGGCCGCAAAAGCGGCAGTCTCTTCGTGCCGCACGGGTATCCATCGGATATCGCCACGCTTGCGGATGGAATCCGTGATACCGTTGAGAGAGTCGCCGGCAACTCCGTACACTCTCTGCACCCCGGCAAGAGCCAACGTTGACACCAGTAGTTCCGCGACCGTGGCCATGTGGAAAGCCCTCCCTATGCGGCCTTCTTCAGGCTGCCATGGGGATCGATGACGAACTTCTTGGCGGCTCCTTTGTCGAAGTCTTTGTAGGCTTGGGGAGCCTCGTCCAGCGTAATGACTTGCACATTGACGGCCTTCGCAATCTGAATCCGGTCGTAGAGGATGGCCATCATCAAGCCGCGGTTGTACTTCATGACCGGCGCCTGGCCGGTAAAGAACGCATGCGATTTGGCCCATCCGAGGCCGAAACGAAGGATGAGATTGCCGGTTTGCGCGTCGCTGTCTGTGGCTCCCGGGTCCTCAGTGACATACAGACCTGGAATCCCGATCGAGCCTGCCGCGCGCGTTGCTTCCATCAACTGGTTCAGCACGACGGCCGGTTGATCCTCGCCCCCATGTCCCTTCGCTTCAAAGCCCACGCAATCGACGGCGCAATCCACTTCAGGCGCTCCGAGGATCTGCTCGATACGCTCCGTGATCGTCCCGCCGCCCGACAGATCAATCGTTTCGCACCCAAACGAACGAGCCTGTGCAAGACGCTCCTTATTGAAGTCGGTGACGATGACGACTGCGGCACTCAGAAGAAAGGCGGCGGCTGCGGCGGCAAGCCCACCGGCCCGGCCCCGGAAATCAGAACCGTGGAGCCGGTCGTCACACCGGCAGTGATACACCCGTGATACCCGGTGGGCAGGATGTCGCTCAAGCAGGTCAGGTCACGGATCTTTGCCATCGCCCGAGCCTTGTCCGGAAACTTGAGGAGATTGAAATCGGCATAGGGCACCATGACATAATCGGCTTGCCCGCCGATCCATCCGCCCATATCGACATACCCATACGCGCCGCCGGGCCGCGACGGATTCACATTGAGACACACGCCCGTGTAGCGCTCCTTACAGAGCCGACAACGACCGCAGGCGATGTTGAACGGAACCGACACCAGGTCTCCGACTTTGATGAACTCCACATCGCGTCCGGCTTCGATCACCTCACCCGTAATCTCATGACCTAAAATAAGTCCGATGGGCGCTGTGGTCCGACCTCTCACCATGTGCTGGTCACTTCCGCATATGTTGGTGGAGACGATCTTTAGAATGACGCCTTGTTCGCATTTTCTGCCGCCGGGCCCGACCAGCTTTGGGAAGTCGATGGCTTTTACCTCGACCTTTCCAGGCCCCATATAGGCAACGCCACGATTGTTCGCCATGGTGTGCTCCTTCTTTTTGCTTCATTTAAAGGCCGACGCGCCGGCTTCCGCCACGGCATGATCCTGCTCACCCGACCCCCCACTGACACCGACGGCGCCGACGATCTTCCCGTCTCGTTTCAGGGGAACGCCGCCCGCAAAGATCATGACGCGGCCGTCATTGGACGCATGAATCCCGAAGAACTGGCCGCCCGACTGGGACTGTGTCGCGAGGTCTTTCGTGGCAATATCGAACGCGCGCGGTAAAGGCCTTCTTGATGGAAATATCGATACTGCCGATCCAGGCCCCGTCCATCCGCACGTGCGCGACAAGGTTTCCGCCGGCATCGGCGACAGCGATGTTCATCGGCTGACCTATTTCCGTCGCCTTTTTCTCCGCAGCGGCGATAATGCTTCTTGCATTGTTCAGCGTTATCATGAACCCTCCTTGGATGAATGCTGGGCCGCGTGCATGCCGCGACCGAGGCAGGCTCAGCCCTTGCCCATGCCTTCGGCGGGCTTCGGCGCATTGCCCGCCTGTACCTTCGCTTCGATCCGCTTCCCGATATCGGCGTCGATGTTCTTCCAGTATTGGAAGGCTCGTTCAAGCACCTCGCCGCGCACGCCGCCGAGCAGGCTGCCCGAGACTTGATCGACCAGCTTCGTCCGTTGCTCATCGTTGAACACGTCGCGCACCAGGATACCCGGCTGGGTGAAGTCATCATCCTCGGCATGGAGCGTGTAGGCGCTGCGGACCATCTCGCCGTCGGCTTCCCACCCGTCGGCGGCCGGACCGGTCTCATCCGTCCAGCTTCGCCCGCCGCTGTTGGTGGCATAGACCGGCGCGTTGCCGCTGTGGTGATAGGCCATCTGGCCGTCGAACAGATAGGTGTTCACGGGTACCTTGGGTTGATTGACCGGCAACTGGTGGAAGTTGGCACCGATGCGGTTTCGTTGCGCATCAGCATAGGCGAAGGCACGGCCGAGCAGCATCTTGTCGGGCGACAGACCGATGCCCGGCACCGTGTTTCCCGGCGAGAAGGCCGCTTGCTCGATCTGGGCGAAGAAATTCTCGGGGTTGCGGTTCAGCGTCATCGTGCCGACCTTGATCAGCGGGTAATCCGCGTGCGGCCAGGTCTTGGTAAGGTCGAACGGATTGATTCGGTATGTCTTGGCGGCCGCATAGGGCATGACCTGTACCGAGAGGACCCAACTCGGATGCTCGCCACGCGCGATCGCTTCGAACAGATCGCGGCGATGGAAGTCGGCGTCAGTGCCCGCCATGGCGGCTGCCTCTTGATTGCTGAAGAATGCCATGCCCTGTTTGGTGTGGAAATGATATTTCACCCAGAATTTGTCGCCGGCGGCATTGATCCACATGTAGGTGTGAGAACCGTAGCCGTTCATGTGCCGCCAGGTGCGCGGAAGTCCGCGTTCCCCCATTAAATAGGCGACCTGATGCGCAGTTTCGGGGTTGTTGGTCCAGAAATCCCACTGCATGTGATTGTCGCGCAGGCCGGAGTCGGGGAGACGTTTCTGGCTGCGGATAAAGTGCGGGAACTTCATCGGATCACGCACGAAGAAGATCGGCGTGTTGTTGCCGACCAAGTCGTAATTGCCTTCGTCGGTATAGAATTTGAGCGAGAAACCGCGCACGTCGCGCCAGGTGTCGGGGCTGCCCGCCTCGCCGGCCACGGTGGAGAAGCGCGCGAGCATTTCGGTCGTGGCGCCCTTCCGAAACAAGGCGGCCTTCGTGTAAGCGGAGACGTCCTCGGTCGTTTTGAAGACACCGAATGCGCCCCCACCCTTGGCGTGGGGTTGCCGCTCGGGAACCTTCTCACGATTGAAGTGCGCCATCTGTTCCAGAAAATGCACATCGTGCAGCATGATCGGGCCATCGGGACCGATCGTCAGCGAGTGACGATCGCTGGACGCCGGAGCGCCGCTGCCCATTGTGGAACCGGTACCTTTTTCGTTGTCTGACTTTGCCATGAGTTCTCCTCTCCTTCAGTTCATATGCTGCCGACGAATACATTGCTGGGAACAACCTTTTCCCTGGTTGATCAAAAACTATCCTCGCCTAAGTTCGAACACCACCTTGCCGCGCGAGCGACCTTCTTCGACCAGTTGGAACGCCTCTTGGGATTTCTCGATGGGGAAGACCTGGGCGACACGAATTTTCACCTTTCCCCCATCCACGAGCTGCGCCACGCGTCTTAAAACATCCGTCGTGACTTTGGTGAACTGTCCAATGGCCGTCACTCCCTGTTGTTCGGCCAATGCCGCATCAGGCCGGCCGATCATCGACACCAGCGTGCCGCCCTTTTTGAGCGCCTTGAACGATTTCTTCGCCCTGTCACCACCGACTGTATCAAAGACAGCGTCGAGGTTTGGCTCCATGCACTTCAACAAGCACCTGACCTTTCCCTGCGGCCGGCTTGGTGGCATTCGGATTCAGTGCCAGCACATCCTTTCCGCCGTATTGTTTGATTTGTAACGCTTTCATCTCTGTGATCCTTTCACGAGGCTTGCTCCGGCTGACCTCAGCCTTCTTCCTACTGCTCGTAATTCTCCACGATCTGCGCGGGACGAACCTGAGCCATGTCGGGGTCTATGCCGGATCCACGAAGTGCCCGACGTTGCCGCAAAAGATCCCAACATTGGTCCAACTCGACCTGCACCTTGGAGAGCCGCTGCAGGTCCGCGCCTTCGGCCGGTCCGTGAGTCCCCTTCTAGAACAAGCGGTGCTCTTCTTCGACGAGTTTCTGGATGTGCGCGAGCACCGGGCTGTCTGTGGCTTGTCTGTCGTCCATAAAACACCTTCCTTTCTTCTCTCCCTTCTTGGTCACTTTTCGATCGTGAAGTCGTCGTCTCGCCACCAACGCCATCCGCCGTCCAATTCCATGACGGGATAGCCTTTCCCTGCAAATTCCACCGCCGCCGTCGCAGCGAGATGACAGACCTGCGAATAGCAGTACAGGACGTTCGTCTTGTCCTTTCTCAGACCCTTGAGGGTCTGCCACTGATCCTTGGGCAAATTGATCGCGCCCGGAATGTGTCCCTCGGCATAATCTTCGGCGGCTCGCACGTCAACGACGTTGACCTCATTGTTCTTCATCATCCGCTCCAACTCGACGGGCCCTGTCGTAAAGGCCATCTTCGACTCGAAATATTCCTTTGCTTTGGCCGGATCGTTGATCGTCACTTGGGTTGCCATGGTTTGTCCTCCTTGTTTGTCGATACTCTTCCTTCCATTATCCGCAACATCACTTCTTCCAACGTCTCCTCATCCGTGTGGCGGGAACCATTGAGAAAGAACGTCGGCGTCCCTGCGACGCCGTTCCGTCGGCCGCTCTCCACATCGCGACTGACGCGCATTGCAAAACGCCGGTCTGCTATATCTCGTCCGAAACGCTCGGCATCGAGGCCGAGCGTTTCGGCGTAGGCGAACAGATCTTTCTCTTCCAAATCTTCCTGATGTTCAAACAGAAGATCGTGCATGGCCCAAAAGCGTCCTTGGGCGTCGGCTGCTTCAGCGGCTTCTGCGGCCTGCTGTGCGCGAGGATGCTTGTGACTCAGCGGGAAATGCCGGAAGACGAATCTCAAGCGATCTGGGAATCGTCTCCGGAGCTGCTTGATGATCGGGTAGGCGCGTCCGCAATAGGGACATTGAAAATCGCAGTAGCCCACTACCGTGATGAATGCGCCGTCTGGTCCGACGACGTGATCGTCTTTACTGATGTGCAGAGTGTCTGTTGCATGGATAAATGAGTTAGTCATAAGCACTCACTCGCGAGAAGATCGGCCGTCCAGACGTTTCTCATGGCTCTCTTTTTGGCAGAGTCTTGAACAGTTATGGCTTGCGTCTCATAACCGATCCGCGCCATGCCGCATGCGCGCCGTCGCAATAGGGTTTGCCCGGATCTGCCGCATCGGCACAAGGTCGGTCGATTGTTAATATCCAACGGTGAACCGCTGGCGGACATGCGAAGGTTTTTCGACTTCATCCAGCATGGCTACCGCATAATCTTGCGTCGAAATCCGGCTCTGCCCATTCGCATCTTTTAGTAACTGATCTTTTCCGAGCCGAAACTTGCCTGTCCGTTGACCTGGAGAGAGATCTGCGGACGGCGAGAGAAAGGACCAATCCAACCCCGGTTCCTGGCGCAGCAGGTTCAGCGCCTCGCGTGTCGCCAGTGCGCCCTGTTTCCAGTCCTTCGGAAATTCCGGCAAATCGACGGACTGAACGCCCGGTTTCACCTCCAAGCTGCCGGCGCCGCCTACGAACAACAGTCGCTTGATTCTGGCCTTCTTGACACCGGCGATAATAGCCTGGGTTCCCTTGACCTGAAGGTCGTAAATGTCCGGGTTCGTCCACCCGGGATTGAAGGCGCTGATCACGGCATCATGACCGGCGACCAAACGAGCGACTTCGTTTTCGTGATACACATCGCCCTTCTCGGCACGAAGCTTCGGATGTGTCGTCAGCTTCTCGGGGTGCCGCACGATGGCGGTGACCTCATGGCCGCGATCCAAGGCTTCTTTCAAAATAGCCGATCCGACGAATCCCGTGGCTCCGATAAGCGCAATTTTCATGTCGCCCTCCTCATCCTTATCAAAATCAAACTGAACGCCTCCGTTCAACGACTCGAGCTCTCCGCGGGCGCTCCAATGCCGCTCGAAGACCGGTGATTACCGGCTTCTTGTCGCACTCACTCGCCATGTCACGATCTCTCGCAGATAAGGGAGACAGTGAATCGAAGAGTGAAAGACTATGACTGACTCACGCTATTCCCGAACCATATCTACGTTATCTACGTTTTAGATAGCCGACCCGAGATGTACAAGAACGTGAAGCAATAAAGAACCAGGGGTTCCCCCAGTCTGAATTGGTAACAACGCCTATGTGCCGTGCGCCACCAAAAAGAGGTTGTCCAGAAAGAGACCCCTGGGCGCATGCTGCACGTCATCCGCTGACATGGCCGGCTCTCTACCTTGCCGAAGCCTGCGTGCTGCGGCTGTCTTGATGACCGGGCGTTGACTCGCCCGCACGTGGGCTCTCCGACGACCATCCGCCTCCCAAGGCTTTATAAAGCTGAACCACCGAGGCCAACTGAAGACGGTGGGTTTCGACGAGCGATAATTCGGCCACATAGAGATTCCGCTGCGCGGTCAGGACATCGAGGTAGCTCGCCCTGCCTCCATGGTAGCGTTGCATGGCAACCCCCACGGCCGACTGCAGGGCCGCCACGTGCCGTTCCTGCGCGGCCTGGCGTTCGCGGGTTTTTTGGACGGCGATCAACGCGTTCTCCACTTCTAGGAACGCCATAATGATCATCCGCTGATACTGCGCCAAGGCTTGCGTGGTCCGCGCTTCATTGACTTTGACCTG
>JAICUC010000125.1 GCA_025936075.1 Nitrospira sp.
CTTCCCCAATGGACTGAGGGAGCAGGATTTTCACTCCATGCCGGAGTTGCCGCAATCCCACCGAGCATAAAAAATCCGAGAAAGGCAATGAGTCTTGTCATCCACGGAATAGATACTGCCTTGCGGCAGCATCCCAGTACCCTCCTATGTCTGTTTCCAGTCTCGCTGAACGGTGGCCTCGTTGGAATGGGAATGGCCCTGACCATCAGGAAGCTCTCCGTGACGAATATTACGAACCATCGTGAGAAGGAGAGGGCATTCTATAGAACTCATGTGCGTGTGACGACCCCATTGTTTGATGAAAGACGAGAGTAACTCTCCGTTTTGACGAGTGATTCCCACTTCTCCGTGAGTGCTTCTCCCTCGACAGACCTCTTGATCCTATGCTAGCTTACGCGTTCGTTTTTCTAGATTCATTCCTATCCGCACACGTTGACGGGCTCAGGCATGTTCAAGAAGATCTTAGTCGCCAATCGCGGTGAAATTGCCATGCGAATCATCCGCGCCTGCCGCGAATTGAACATTGCCACCGCTGCCATCTATTCAGAAGCGGATTCGACCGGCATCTACGTGAAGAAAGCGGATGAATCTTACATGGTCGGGCCGGGGCCGGTGAAGGGTTTCTTGGACAGCAAACAGATCGTCGACTTGGCCAAACGGATCGGCGCCGATGCCGTCCATCCCGGATACGGCTTTCTTTCTGAAAATGCGGAGTTCGCTGAGCTCTGCCAAGCTTCCGGGATTACGTTTATCGGTCCTTCCATCCAGGCCATTACCCTGATGGGCAGCAAGGTCAAGGCGCGCGAGCTCGCCGAATCAGCCGGTGTTCCGATCGTGCCCGGCACGGATGGGGCCATTACCGGTGTAAAAGAAGCCTTGGCCTTCGCAAGGAAAGCGGGTTACCCGGTCATGATCAAGGCGAGCGCCGGCGGCGGCGGGCGCGGGCTTCGCGTGGTCCGATCAGACGATGAGTTGCGAGAGAATATGGAAGTCGCCGCGCGCGAGGCTCAGGCTTCCTTCGGAGACGGCAGCGTCTTCATCGAAAAATATATCGAACGGCCGCACCATATTGAATTCCAAATATTGGGAGACCGCCACGGGAATATCATCCACTTAAATGAACGCGATTGTTCAATCCAAAGACGTCACCAGAAGTTGATTGAAATCGCCCCGTCATTGATTCTGACACAGGAGCTCCGGGAAGAGATGGGCAACGCCGCCATCGCCATCGCGCGCGCGGTGAACTACGACAATGCGGGAACCGTTGAGTTTTTGCTCGATCAAGAAGGCAAATTCTACTTCATCGAGATGAATCCCCGCCTCCAAGTCGAACATACGGTGACGGAGCAGATCACGGCCATCGATATCGTGCGAAATCAAATTAAGATCGCGGCGGGCCTTCCGCTCAGTATCCAACAAAAGGACGTCATCCTCCAAGGTCACGCCATCCAATGTCGGATCAATGCGGAAGACCCCAAGAACAATTTCTTGCCCTGCACGGGCACGGTGACGGCCTATCTCTCTCCCGGCGGAATCGGTGTTCGCATCGACGGTGCCGTCTACAAGGATTACACGATCCCACCGTACTACGATGCGCTACTGGCCAAATTGACGGTCCGGGGCCGCACCTGGGATGAAGCCGTCAGCCGCATGCGACGCTCCCTCGAAGAATACGTGCTTCGTGGAGTCAAAACCACGATTCCCTTCATGGAGGCGATCATGCAGGAACCGGACTTTATTGCGGGACGCTTCGACACATCGTACCTGGACACCCACCCGGAGTTGTATTCGTACCACGAGTTTGAGCAGCCGGAAGATCTGGTGTTGGCGCTGTCTGCCGCGATTGCCGCCTACGAAGGTCTCTAACCCAACAAACCATCTGCTTCGCAAAGAAATGCGCTAACCATCATGGCGAAACGACGACCACCGACAAAAAAACCACAGAAAAAGACCAGATCGTCCGCTCCGACGATCAAGACCTCGAAACGTGTCACGTCCCGCCTCGGCGAGTTTTCGATCACACCGGCCGCCGGCAAACCGGTCCTGATCACGGATGTCGCGTTGCGAGACGGCCATCAGTCGTTATTGGCGACGCGCATGCGCACGGAAGACATGCTGCCCATCGCACAAAAGCTCGATGCCGTCGGCTATTGGTCGCTGGAGGTATGGGGCGGCGCCACCTTCGACACCTGTTTGCGCTTCCTCAAAGAAGATCCTTGGGAACGGCTCCGGGCCCTGCGGGCCGCCATGCCCAACACCAAGCTCCAAATGCTGTTGCGGGGGCAAAACCTCGTCGGCTATCGCCATTACGCCGACGATGTGGTGGAGCGGTTCATCGAACGTTCAGCGACGAACGGCATCGATGTCTTCCGCATCTTCGACGCCCTCAACGACGTGCGGAATCTCGATCGAGCCGTCAGCGAAGTGAAAGCCTGCGGCAAACATGCTGAGGCCACCCTCTGTTACACCGTCAGTCCGGTCCATAACATCGACCGGTTTGTGGATTTGGCCAAGAAGTTGGAGGATCTTGGAACGGATACGATCTGTATCAAAGACATGGCCGGACTCTTGGCCCCGCTTGATGCCTACCATTTAGTGCGTCGGCTGAAGGCTGCCGTCAAGGTCCCCCTCCATCTCCACTCGCATTACACCTCCGGCATGGCCTCCATGGCCTCGTTGCTGGCGATCCTGGGAGGTCTCGACATGCTCGACACCTCTATTTCTCCGCTTGCAGGGGGAACCTCTCATCCAGCAACGGAAACGCTGGTCGCTTCACTTCAGAATACTCCCTACGACACCGGGCTGGAGCTCGCATCCTTCCAACCGATCACCGAGCACTTCCGAACAGTTCGCCGAAAATATCGCCAGTTCGAGAGCGACTTTACCGGCGTGGATGCAGAGATCCTCATGTCGCAGATTCCAGGCGGTATGCTGTCGAACTTGGCCGCCCAGCTGACGGAGCAGAATGCCCTTGACCGGATGAAGGAAGTCCTCGACGAGGTTCCGCGTGTGCGGAAAGAAATGGGCTATCCCCCGCTCGTCACCCCGACCAGCCAAATCGTGGGAACGCAGGCGACACTCAATGTACTGACCGGTGAGCGATACAAAGTGATCACCACCGAAACCAAGAACTATTTTTTGGGATTGTATGGCCGCGCCCCAGGACAGCTCGATCTCGACGTGATGGCCCGCGCAACCGGCGATGAAACGCCGATCAAAACCAGGCCGGCCGATAGACTTGAGCCGGAATTGGAGACCGTCAAAAGCGACCTGCCCGATTCAGCCGAGAGCATTGAGGATCAGCTGTCGTTCGTCTTGTTTCCCTCCATCGCGCGTGACTTTTTCGAAGCCCGCGAGAAAGGCGAGTTGACCCCTGAGCCGCTCGAATTAGGGTCGGCGAAAGGACCTGCCACTGCTCACGAACTGCACCTGGCTCCCGTAGAATTTAATGTGACGGTGCATGGGGAGACCTATCATGTGAAAGTCTCGGGCTCAGGTCGAAAGATCGACGGACGTAAGCCTTACTACATCCGTGTCAACGATAAACTCGAAGAAGTGTCGCTCGAACCCATCCAGGAAGTGCTCGCCGGTGTCCCGGAGACCCAGGAGAGTGAATCGGGAGGAAAACCCAAACGTCCCAGACCTTCGAAACCCGGTGATGTGGCTCCGCCCATGCCGGGCCGGGTGGTGAAAATCCTGGTGGCGGTCGACGATCGCGTCAAGGCCGGCGATTCTCTGTTGATCATCGAAGCGATGAAGATGGAAAGCCAGGTGCCTGCGCCGATCGATGGGAGGGTCACCATGATTTTGGCTGCCGAGGGTGACAATGTGAAGACGGATGAAACGGTCATTCAGCTGGAATAGTTCCATCACCGGCTCAATCCCGCGCTCTTGCCGAACGAGGCGGCTTGTGCCGCTCATATTGTGCCTCGTATCTTATCTCATGACCGCCTGTGCGCCGCCTTCACAGATCCCGCCCTATTTTGAAACATTGGAACGTACTCCGATAGAACGCATTCCGATCAAAACTGTTCTCGTCCATGATCAACGGATCGCGTATCTCGATATCGGTACCGGCCCCCCGGTCATTTTGATCCATGGCTTCGGTGGATCCATGTGGCAATGGGAACATCAGCAACATGCGTTGTCCCAACACTTCCGCACGCTGACGCTCGACCTGCCCGGCTCCGGATTGTCCGACAAACCGGACATCGATTACCTGCCGGATCAGATGTTGGACTTCTGTATCGGATTCATGGATGCCTTGGAGATTTCTCAAGCCACATTGGTCGGCAATTCCATGGGCGCTGGGCTGGCTATAGGAATGGCATTGACTCATCGGACCCGCATCGACAAACTCGTGCTCATCGACGGGTTGCCGTCTCATGTCAAGGCCAAGCTCACCAGCCGCTCGTTCAGGCAAGCCTTGGAGTCTAGAGCTCCTTCCTGGCTCGTCTCCTTCGGCAACTGGCTGTTCGGCGGGCTGGTCACCGAGTCGGTCCTCAAGGAAATCGTCCATGACCACCGCCTCCTCACGCCGGCCGTTATCGAACGGTCCAACCGCAATCGCCGACGCCCCGGCATCATCAAACCCATCATGGCCGTGAGAAACGCCCTCCCCTCCTGGGAAGCCGATTTCGCTCCACGCCTCAGCAGCATCACGCACCCGACCATGATCATCTGGGGGGAATACGACCGGTTGTTTCCCGTGGCTGTGGGTGAAGAACTTCACCACAGAATCCGAGGGTCAACATTCGTGAGAGTTTCGGATGCCGGTCATATGCCCCAGTGGGAACGGCCTGATCTGGTCAACCGATCGTTGATCGCGTATATTCAACCATCGCCCTGAATGATCCCTCGACTGGATCGCCCACTTATTATCTTCAGAAAGGAGCTTACGATGCGGACGAGATATTCAGCTTTCATCGGCACCGCGCTGTGCTTTTCGCTTAGCCTCGTCGGATGTCAGACGATGAAAGGATCAACCGGCGCCGGCTTTTCCTACAAGAATATTTCGGTGGCGGATGGGAGCGCAGTCGCAGGCGACGGCAACAAGGTCCTGTTCAAAGGCAACCCGCTGGCGCTTACAGGCAATGGAGTGAAGGTCGGCGACCAGCTGCGTGACGTAAAGGTGGCGCAGAATGACTTGTCCCTCGTGAACATCGCGCAGACCAAAGGCGCGGGAAAAGTGCGCGTCATCAGCGTGGTTCCCTCGCTGGATACTCCTGTGTGCGAGCAACAGACCCATCATCTGAGCGAGCGGAGTAAAGGCCTCGATAAGATGATTGAACTCATCACTGTGAGCGTCGACACGCCCTTCGCCCAGAAACGGTTTGCCGAAGAAGCCAACATCGCCAACATCACCTTCTTATCCGACTATCGGGGAGCCGAATTCGGGAAGACCCATGGTCTCTTCTTGGAAGGTCCGAACATTTTGACGAGAGCGGTCATGGTCGTCGACAAGACGAATACCATTCGCTATCTCCAAATCACTCCGGAACTCTCTCAACTGCCGGATATGGAGGAAGCCTTACAATTTGCTCGTCGATTGATCACGGAAAGCTGAGCGGGAAAAACGTTGAGGCTGAGGTCAAGGTTAAGGCCAAGGCATTCATTTTTCTCGTAAACCTCAACCTTAACCTGAACCTACTGGCTAACGTAGTGATGGCTCATTACGATTTACTGGTCATCGGCACGGGACCAGCCGGCCAAAAGACCGCGGTACAGGCGGCCAAGCTCAACAAGAAGGTCGGAATCATCGAACGAAAGATAGTCGTCGGGGGGGTCTGCATCAATACCGGCACCATTCCAAGCAAATCCCTCCGCGAAGCGGTGCTCTATCTCTCCGGATTTCGTCAGCGCAACATCTATGGGAGCGAGTACCGTTTAAAAACGAAGGTCACGATCGAAGACCTTGCCTTCCGCGCAAACCGTGTCATCAAGCATGAAATCCAGACCGTGCAGAATCAAATGGCTCGGAATCAGGTCGATATATTTTTCGGTGCAGCCGACTTTCTGGATCCACATCGTCTACGCATTCAAGGGGATCACGGAGGGCTTGAACTGACGGCGGACTTCATCGTCATCGCTGTGGGGACAGAACCGGCCAGGCCTTCGGATATCCCGTTCGATGACAAGACCGTCATCGATACGGACGGTCTCCTGACTCTGAAGCACATTCCGGGTTCTATTGTGATCGTCGGCGGCGGTGTCATTGGCACGGAGTATGCCTCGATTCTCGCCACCTTGGGAATTCCCGTCACCCTCATCGATAAACGACCGCGGCTGTTGGAGTTCGTCGACGCTGAGATTATTGAAGCGCTCCAACAACGCATGAAAGACCTGGGAGTGGCGCTGTATCACGATGAAGAAGTCCTGGCGATCAAGAAAGAAGGGAACAAGTCCATCCATGTGTCCCTTCGCCGTAACCGTCCGATACGAGCCTCGACACTGATGTATGCAATCGGACGCGTCGGCGCCACACAATCGCTGAATCTTCAAGCCGTCGGCTTACAACCCGATAGCCGCGGCCGTGTAACCGTCAACGAACACTTCCAAACGGCGATTCCTCACATCTATGCAGTCGGCGACGTCGTCGGCTTTCCGGCCCTCGCCTCGACGTCAATGCAACAGGGCCGTCATGCCGCCTGCCACGCCTTCGGCTATCCCGACCGTATCGACACGTCGCTCCTTCCCTACGGCATTTATGCCATTCCTGAAATCTCCATGGTGGGACGGAATGAGGAAGAACTCAGACAGGCGGAAGTGCCCTATGGAGTCGGCATTGCCCGCTACAAAGAAATCGCCCGAGGACAGCTCATCGGGGATGACACCGGCATGCTGAAGCTGCTGTTTCATCGACACACCAGACATCTGCTGGGTGTTCATGTCATCGGCGAAGGAGCCACGGAACTGATTCACATCGGTCAGGCCGTCATGGCCTTTCATGGCAAGATCGATTATTTTATCGATACAGTCTTCAACTACCCCACGCTGGCGGAATGTTACAAGGTCGCCGCCCTCGACGGTATGAATCGGATGCCGAGGCCCTGGGTTCCATACATCTGAATCCATGAAGTTCCTCTAGACACCGGTGTGTCAAACCATCACTCTTCTGAATTACCAGGCTCATCTAGAAAGGATGTTATGGCATTCACAAACAATCTACGGAAGCTCGCCACATCAATCTGGGATGCTCAACTCAGCCATCCCTTCGTCGTGGCTCTCGGCAACGGCACACTGCCTGACCATAAATTCAAATACTACATTCTGCAGGACGCGCGATTTCTCGGCGACCTGGCGCGTGTGTTTTCTGCTGCCGCACTGAAGGCTCCAGATTCGGACACGGCCTTGCGGTTCAACAAGCTCGCAGAAGAGACCATCATTGTAGAGCGAAGCTTGCATGAGGGTTACGGAAAGAAATGGGCGCTCACGACCAAACAGATGACATCTGTGCCGATGGCTCCGACGAACTATGCATACACCAGACATATGCTGGCCGTGGCCGCCTCGGGGACCGCGGCAGAGATTACGGTCGTCGCCCTCCCCTGCGCCTGGGTCTACTGTGTCGTCGGACAACACTTGTTGCGAAAAGGGCCGCCTGCTAAAAATCATCCCTACCGCGATTGGCTGATGCTGTACGCGTCGCCAGAGTTTGCTGAAGTGCAGTTATGGATGCGAAAGAAGGTCGATCAGTGGGCCAAGACCGCCGGCAGAGAAGAAAAACAGCGGATGGAGGAATCTTTCATCATCAGCTCACGGTACGAGTGGATGTTCTGGGACATGGCGTGGAATGAGGAGAAGTGGCCTGTGTAATGCCTAATTACGCCATGGCAAGTCCCATTAGCGCTCAATCATTCAGCCTTCTGCGGCTTCACACCTGGTACAAGTAGGACGATTCGAGAGATAACTAAGTTGTGCAAAAGACAGCGAACGAGCGGTTCCCAGGGGACGTCATAGGCTAGATCAATACAGCGATCGTCTCATCATCTAGGCAAACGCCGAGCGGTAGGGGGCAAGAAAGCCGTATCGAAATTACAGCCGACGAAAGGTGGCGAGCTTCGCAGTCCCCCGATCCAGCGTGACCGTAGTCTCACAGCCCGCGTTGCGATTTTTGATGCCGATCAGGCAATCCGCAAAATCGGCCTGCGAGGCGCGGTAGTCGGCAACGGCAGCCCACACCGATGGCTTATCTTCGATGACGAACTGCTTGGTGGCGAGAAGTCGATCCAACACATCGACGAGTGCAGTTTTGGGAAAACCATAACTATAGCTGAGCACCCAGACACACTCGCAGAGAACGATGTGATTGAGGAACAAAGATTCATCCTGATCTTTTGCGGTCGCAAAGTACCGCTGCACCCGGCGAGTTTGGTCGGGGTCATCCTGCGTAAGGAACCGTACGAGCACATTCGTGTCAATCGCGATCATCAGGTGTGTCGGGTGGCTCCTTTCAGAACCCCTCGCTGCATCTCTTCAAGCGAGAGGGCCTTTTTACCCTTTTGTCGTAAGAGGCCTGCGAGATCCATCACATCGCTGGTGGCGGGGCGTAGGGTCACACGCCCATCCGGCTCAATGACAAAATCAAGTTGGTCTCCTGCGTGAAGGCCGAGATGGTCTCGGATCGGCTTGGGGATGGTCGTTTGGCCCTTGCTGGTCAGCGTGACAATCATCACAATTCCTTTCTTTCAGCCGAAGGTATTACTGTATCGTAAGGAATTTTTGCCGTCAATGCTGACGTACAATGCGAAGAGTGATATTCGCTATGATTTCTGCCTGGCCTTTGCCAATGCCAGCGCCATTGCGCCGATCGGCTGGGGAGTTCGTGCCGTTGCCTGGCCGGGTACCGATGGTCCACGACTGCGCGAGTCACGGCCTGCCTGGCCCGCAGGCTGTGCCTGACCAGATGGCCGGCTTGCGGCATCCTCCAGCCGCATAGTCAGGGCAATACGCTGGCGCTTCAGATCGACATCGATCACCTTC
>JAICUC010000339.1 GCA_025936075.1 Nitrospira sp.
GGACGGAGGCCGACGAATCGAATGGGAATGTCCTTCCCGGGATTAAGTCCGGACAGGCGAATGAGACTGCGGGCGATATCAAGCACTTTGATTTGCTCACCCATATCAAGAATATAAATGTGGCCTTGTTCACCAATGGTCGCAGCCTGAAGCACCAACTGAACCGCTTCGGGGATAAGCATGAAGTATCGGCGAATCTCCGGGTGTGTAACCGTCACAGGCCCACCATCCCTGATTTGCTCCTGGAAGCGCAGCAACACACTGCCGCTGCTGCCAAGAACATTGCCAAACCGCACCAGAAGGAAGCGCGTCCGACTACTTCTCGCAATATCCTGAATAATGAGTTCAGCCACTCGTTTGGTAGCTCCCATCACACTCGATGGGTTGACCGCCTTGTCAGTCGAAATGTGCACGAATTGTTCGATTCCGTAGAGGCTCGCGGCTTCAGCGGTGACACGCGTACCGATGCAGTTGTTCTTTACGGCTTCCAGAGGATTCAGCTCCACGAGAGGGACATGCTTGTGGGCTGCTGCATGGAATAAGATGTGAGGTTTATACTGCTCTAGGACGGCACAGAGCCGCTGGGCGTCAGTGACATCCCCAATCAGCGGGATAACAGGAAATGCAAGTCTCCGATCTTCTAATTCTTTATGAATGTTGTATAGACTGTTCTCATGGCGCTCATAGAGCAATAACAGTTTCGGCTCGAACAAGGTAATTTGACGCGCCAATTCTGAGCCGATCGACCCGCCGGCTCCGGTAATCAGAACACACTTACCTCTAACCATGTGTCTTGTGGCTTCATTGTCTAGATGAATGGGTGCACGCGACAAAAGATCCGGGATAGAAACATTGCGTATTTGGCTGACTGTACTTTGATCTGAAAGGAGTTCCTCTTTAGCAGGCAGTGTCTTGATTGAGATATTATACGGCTCCAATTTGATAACGAGGTCACGAAGGAACTCAGGAGTCGAATCTGGTACCGCAACTACAACTATCTCGGGCTTGAGTCCTTCTACAAGTCTGGGAAGGTCCTGCACCGTGCCCAATACCTTGACACCATGAATACGTTGATTAAGAAGGCTACTGTTATCGTCAACGAATCCAATCGGCTGACAATTAAACACCGTACGAGTCTTCATCTCCCGAACGACTCGTTCTCCTGAATCCCCGGCACCGACGACCAAAACTTTCCGTTTTTTCTGAAAAATTGGCTTATCTCGAAGGACCCTGGAGGACAATCTCACCCCAGCCAGAAACCCGATGAGCAAGATAGCATCGATGGCGAAAATGGAACGCGGATAACTGGAGATTCCCATGATCCCATGGACCCAACCATAAAATACGACGGTGCTCGTTAGGACCCCAGCCATAATGTTTTGAAGGTCCCAAATGCTCGTATATCTCCACAAACCTTCATTCAAGCCAAATAAGGCAAACGCCACTCCTCTAATAGCAACCAACGCGAGTACTGTTTGCTCGAAGGTGTGGATTTCACCATCGGGAATGTTACCGTCATATCGCAGGACAAATGCAAAGTAGTTTGCCAGGATTATTAATACGACATCCAGAACGACAACAATTGGCCTCCGCCACTTCAGAATAAAGGACGATAGGCTCGTCCAAGGAGAGGCCAGGGGAAAGTCATCAACGGCAGCCTTTAGTTCAGGAAGTGTGAAGACCACAACCGGAAGCCTGGCAATGTGCAGCAACGTTTGTATAACAATGGCGAGATCAAGGCGTAAAGACATATGGCGGATGTATAGCTTTGCCAATCGAAGCTTTTCCGGAAGAACTTTGAGCTGATACTCTTCTTCAGGATTCGGCGAATAGGCAAGCAGCGTCGCCTCATCAATGTACCTTAATGAGGCCAAATCTGTAATCCCGGGACGAACCGAAAGCACCTCGGAAAAGTCAGAACGTAGGCGTTCAACATAACGTGGGACTTCCGGTCTTGGCCCGACAAAGCTCATATCACCTTTGAGAACATTCAATAACTGAGGCAATTCATCGAGTTTAAATTTCCGTAGAATTCGCCCGATTCTTGTTATCCGAGGATCTTGTCCGACCGTGAGAGGCAAGGAGGCACCAGGAGTATCTACAGCCATGGTTCGGAATTTTTGTATTGCGAATGGGCGAAATCCCTGTCCCACGCGAACCTGACGAAAGATCACCGGGCCCGGGGAGTCCAGCTTGACCAAAACAGAGATGAGTGTTAGGAGCGGCGCCGTGAGAAGCAACCCGAGCGCGGCCATGCAAACATCAAATGTGCGTTTCATCACCGTCGGTTTCTCTTAACAAGGTTACGAACAGTCTCAATCACACGATTGACTTCGTCCTCCGTTATTTTCGAGTACAACGGCAATGAAACGATTCGTTGGAACACCATACTGGCAACGGGGAAATCTTCCGGTCGGTAGCCGCCCCTATCCCGATGATACGGATGTAAATGGAGGGGGATAAAATGCACGCTGCATCCGATACCGGCTTGCTGCAGTTGACGGATGAATTCATCGCGATCGATCCGCAAACGATCTAAATTCAATTGAATGACATACAAATGCCATGCGTGCTGTGCGTAAGAAGCAGTCGGAGGGCACATGATCTCAGGAACATCTCGGAAACCTTCCTGATACAGAGCGGCATACCGTTCGCGTCCTTTCCAAAAACGTTCACACTTCTTTAGTTGTGCCAAACCAAGCGCCGCAGCAATATCTGTCAGATTGTATTTAAACCCGGGCGAAAGTATTTCGTAATACCACGAACCTTGCGCAGAGTAGCGATTCCACGCATCCCGACTGAGACCGTGCAAACTCATCATCCGCATACGAGCGGCCCACTCACCGTTATTCGTAGTAACCATGCCCCCTTCGCCGGTAGTAATGTTCTTTGTCGCGTAGAACGAAAAACAAGTGGCGTCCGAGATCCCGCCAATCATTTTGCCATGATATCGTGCCGGTAAGGCATGTGCCGCGTCCTCAATCACCTGTAAATTATGATTTTGTGCGATCATCTGAAGAGGTCGCAAATCGCACGGATGCCCGGCAAAATGGACGGGGATAATCGCTTTCGTTTTATCCGTAATGGCTTGTTGGATACGATCCGTATTCAGATTCAGCGTATCTTGCACGCAATCGATCAGAACCGGCCGCGCCTTGAAATAGGTAACAACCTCGGCCGTTGCGGCAAAGGTCATCGTCGGCACCAGTACCTCATCTCCCTCATTCACACCAGCCGCTTCAAGGGCAAGATGGAGAGCGGCCGTACAGGAATTAACCGCCACGGCGTGCTCAGCTCCAACCATTGCGGCAAATTCACGCTCAAATTCTCTCACCTTGGGACCGGTTGTTAACCAGCCAGAGCGAAGAACTTCCAGTACTTCTGATACTTCTTCCTCCCCAACATCAGACCTATGGAAAGGCAAAAAGTCTTTCATTCACAGATCTCCTCTTTGGCTAATAAACATGTCTTCATCAGGGCTACACTTTCCCATAATTCAGGGAAAGCACAACCCATCTTTGGAGGGGCCACGAAGTTACTAACCCTTCAGAAAATATCTTAAAATCAAACGGTTACCCATTCTACAATATTAAGAAGACTCAAGGCCATGAGAGAATACAAAAATTAGAATTTTATAATTTTTACAAGACGTTCGAAGTCATTCCTGGATTGAGTAACAGAGTCCAAACCTCTTAATCCTCTTAACCGAGTTCTTACGGGAGGCAGAGGCCAGGATAGCAGTGAAGGATCTATGCCGACGGTATGGGCCTTCCAAAGGCAGCTACTATCTCTGAGGGGAGTAAATTCGGAGGCGTGACGGTGTCAGACGCCCAGCGGCCGAAGA
>JAICUC010000023.1 GCA_025936075.1 Nitrospira sp.
AAAACGAAATTCATTATAGCGATGCTGGCAGTGGGACTGTTGGGCTCCGGGCTCGGCATGACCTATGCTGCCGATCCAATGGCTGAGAAGGAAGCCACGCCGACCATCAAGGAGCGGCTGACTAAAGATTCGATTAAGGGGAAGTTGCTGAGGATAAAGGGGGAGTACTTCATCATAAAAGATGACGACGGCAAAGAGCACGAAATTCACGTTGATAAGAGCACCAAGCGGGATCTTGTGAAACCAGGCGACATGGTCAAAGCGTATGTGACGGACCAGGGCCACACGACAACGTTGCAGCGTGCAGACTGAGTCAATCAGTAAGGATGACATTCGAAAAAGGCATCGAACAGGGCAGAGATATTTAGAGAGGTAGGTGAGACACTACCTCAACAAAATAACATTTGCACTGTTCGATAAAGCTCCGTCCTCGAAAGAGGCCGGAGCTTTCTTTTGCCCTTGGTTCATCCCTTGATCACTTGTATCGGTCGGCGATTTCCTTCGGCTGGCGCTGCAGCCAGCGTCTCCACGGGTTCTTTTCTAGCCGCTCGCGTATCCCTTCCTCATCCCAATACTTGGCGACGATCGGATCGAAGTCGAAACGTTCTGGCAACAGGCGCCATTGGTGAATGTTCCGACGCACAAAGGTGCGCGGAGCCCGCTTCCGCCGGCACCAGATCACCTCCTCATCGCCTGGACGGTAAATCTCGACCACGCGTTCAGTCACATTGCCGGCTTTGTCTTCGTACCGGATCCAGACCGGTTGACCCGCCCTGAACGCATGATGTTCGTTTTCGGCCGTGAACAGCCCACAGTCAGGGGCCGGGATCTTGATGGGTTCAGCAGGCGCTACTTTCGGAGCATGCGTGTTCTCTCGATGGGCTGAGGATGTGATGCGATCGCGTGAGACATTACACTTGCGTGATGTTCGGCGAAACGCTATCCAGACTGACCAGCCTATCAGCACAATGAGAGACAGAGTGAGAATGTCCATGCGCTAACTTTTAGCAGTCCATCATGAATGGTATTTTTTCAGCAACTCATTCGGTCCGGACGCATCGGCTTGGCTTTCGCCATTATTGTCCGTCAAGCTCTATCCGGAATCGGCCTTCGCTGATGCCCCTATTTCATCTTCTCCCGGTACTTCTTCAGCAAATCCTTCGCGGCTTCTTCTAGCAGTTCATTAACGTACTTGTCTTCATCCGTCGCCAGGTGTTGAAGCTGGACCATTAGTGCTCGATCCATTCGGACGCCGAACAGCCTCCGTTCAGGTTCCTTACTATGTTTTGCCATTACCGCTGAACGATAGCCTAGCCGAGTTATATAGTCAAAGGGCTAGCTTGTTATCTAGACCAACCAATACGATCCGGCGGAACTATGGCGAATCGTGACGGTGGCCCTCAACACCGGACTCCGAGAGGCCAAGATTCTCGAGATCGATCGAACCTGGATGCGGAAGCGGGATGACGGCTGGTGGTTGATTCTCCCTCCACCTCGCAGCCGTCTGAAGCAGACACCCTGATAAATTCCCCTCAATCCTGCCGCTTACGCGGCTCTACGCGGGGCGATCGCTCACCTGGACGGGGAATCCTTCAGACGATGGACTCCTCCCGTGTTCAGCATCTTCTGGAAGCGATTCGCGACCGAGGCGAAAGTCGTTGATCTCCACTCCCACGATCTGCGCCATACCTTTACCACCTGGCTTCAGAAGCTCGGCGTCCCGCTCGAAGTGCGAGCCGCATTGCTGCCATCGGCTACGAGGCGTGGGACAGGATCAGCTCGGCGGAGAATCCATGACGGCCGCATATTCGCACGGCGGATACGGCTGGAATCAGCAACTCCGTGAAGCGGTGAGCCGCCTCCACAACGCCCTTTTGTCCTATGGATTGTCCTATGGAATTCCGGTGGAGGAGGCAACCACAGAAATGAAAGTTGCTAACTCGCGGACAGATGAAGGGAAAGTGTGGTGGTCCCAACGGGATTCGAACCCGTGTTTAAGCCTTGAGAGGGCTCCGTCCTAGGCCAGGCTAGACGATGGGACCATCCAGAACTGTCCGAAGAGTGGACCCTAGCACAAGCGGTTTTCTGTTTGCAACGAAACCGCTCCTCTGATAAGGAGAGCTCTTTGGGATCGTCCTATTAGGCCATTTGCATGGGGCCATAATATATGGCTTTCTCGTATTGGGCGCTCTTGACAGAATAGAGTAGAACACCTAGCCTACCTTTTGTTTTGATGAAGCTCCAGATGCCTGACACCAACTCCGCACGGCCTGAAAAGGTCGAGGTTCGAGGTTGTTAAATGGATGACTCCGCGGCGTTTCGCAGGACCGAGCCCTTTGGTCATGCGGCAACAGCTGGCGTCATCTCCAAGCCACGGCTCGAGCTTCGTATCGGATCGAATATTTTTCGCAGCACCAACGGCGTCGTCAAGATTCATGGGAAAGAGCACCTCGTCTTTGAGGTAAAACCGGAGCAAGGATCCCTTCTCGCCACGCTCGATCTCTACAACGAGCGTGGCATCCGCATGGCACACCTGCGTAGAAACGTTCTCACGTTGAACGACAGCGGGCGATTTACCGTCGATGTTCCGCTAAGCCAACATCTTTCGTCGGTTGATGGTTCCTTCATTCTGGTAACAGATCTGCAGGCGGGCCATATCGTGCTCGAAGCTCGAATGGCATCGGAACATAGAGTAGATCTCACCCGCGGGAAGTTGTACTCGCACAAGGGAATGCCGATAGAGATTACTCCCCATTACTGCCGGATCGGCTCTGGCACCGCGCTGTTCGGAAACATTGTGGAAGCTCGAGGTGGGCCGGCCATTCTCGATTGATCCTGTTCGTCTTTCACCCAAATCTTCGGCCATCTGATTTTTCTATCATACCGTTTTCCCTGGGGACAGAGCGCCTGCCCCTGATCTCTGCGGAAAAACGAGAACCGTTTTACCCTTATCCCTTCTTTCCCCTAGAATGACAACTATGACCGAGATCTCCAAACCGACCGTTCAAGCATTTCTCGTCTGCGACCAAGTGATCGAGGACAGCCTCACAAAAAAGAAAAGCCTGATCGGGATCTTTACCCATCTACAGGCCGCCTCATTTCCATTCCAGCATCAACAGATGGGCCTCTACTTCTGCCTCACCGATGCCGAAGGCCTGTACCATTTTGATATCGACTTGATCTACCTCAACGCCGAACAACTGGTCTGCCGGGCCACGCTGCCCAACATCGAAATCGGTGATCGCCTCCAGATTTCAGACTTCGGAATCAACATTCCTCTGCTGATCTTTCCCGCACCCGGCCGGTATGAATTCAGGCTGCGCATGGAAGGCCATCTCATCGCCCAAAAAGATTTCAACGTCACGCCGACACGGATGTCGGATACTTCCGTTACTGAGCCTCCTGCATAGTCGTTCCCCATTCCGCCGGTCGGCCTATCTATGGTAAAACTCCATAGGGACCAACCGTCCACAGAACCACCGTGACAAAACATTCCTATAAGACTGCATGACCACACCGGAATCCTCAACGTCTTCTAACTTCATTCGGGATCTCGTGGCAGCCGACAGGGCGGCGGGCAAACACGGCGGACGAGTCGTCATGCGATTTCCTCCCGAGCCTAATGGATATCTCCACATCGGTCATGCCAAGTCCATCGTACTGAATTTTGGGATCGCGCACGAGAGTCCCGGAGGGGTCTGTCACCTGAGATTCGACGACACGAATCCCACCACGGAAGACCCCGAGTATGTTCAAGCCATACAGGACGACGTCCGCTGGTTGGGATTTGATTGGCACGGCAAGATATTCTATGCATCGGATTATTTTGAACAGCTGTATGCTTTTGCGATTGTTTTGATCAAGAAAGGCAAAGCCTACGTCGACAGCCTCACGGCGGATCAAATCCGTGAACACCGCGGCACGCTTACCGAACCAGGTCGTGACAGTCCTTATCGAACCCGATCCGCCGACGAGAATCTGGATCTCTTTGCCCGCATGCGAGCCGGAAAATTTTCCGATGGAGCCCATGTCCTACGCGCCAAAATCGATATGCGTTCTCCAAACATCAACCTGCGAGATCCGATCCTCTATCGAATTCGCCATGCCGCTCATTATCGGACAGGAACGGCATGGTGCATCTATCCCTCGTATGACTTTGCCCATCCGTTGTCTGACGCCATTGAAGGAATCACGCACTCGCTCTGCACGCTGGAGTTTGAAGATCACCGTCCTCTCTACGATTGGGTCGTTGCCGAAGCCGACACTCCACATCGTCCGCAGCAAATCGAATTTGCCCGTCTGAATCTCACCTCCACAGTGATGAGCAAGCGCAAGCTTCTCGAATTGGTCGGCAAACAACTCGTGACCGGTTGGGATGATCCGCGCCTTCCCACCTTGAAAGGCCTCCGTCGCCGAGGGGTGACTCCCGAAGCGATTCGTGCCTTCTGCGAACATCTCGGCGTCGCGAAGCGCGATGCGATCGTGGAAATGCAACTGCTCGAACATTTCATCCGAGAGGATTTGAACAAGCGGTCACCGCGCGTGATGGCGGTGCTCCGACCGTTGAAAGTCATACTCGACAACTATCCTGAAGGGGCCGCCGAAGAACTCGACGCCGTGAATAACCCTGAGGACGTCTCCGCCGGAACAAGAAAGGTTCCCTTCTCGAGGACGTTGTACATTGAGCAGGATGATTTCAGGGAGGACCCACCGAAACAGTTCTACCGCCTCGCGCCCGGCCGGGAAGTCCGGCTGCGCTATGGATACATCATCAAATGTGTGAGCGCGACAAAGGACCCCCGCACCGGTGCGGTCGCCGAACTGCATTGCACCTACGACCCTGAGACGAGAAGCGGATCGCCGCAAGAGCAACGGAAGGTGAAAGCCACCATTCACTGGGTATCGGCGCCCCATGCAGCCACGGCAACCATCCGTCTCTACCATCCGCTTCTTCTCGCCGACCAGTCCAAGCTTCCGGCTGAACAGGACTGGACACGGTCGTTGAACCCCCAATCGTTGGAACTCCTCACCGGCTGCTTGGTTGAGCCAAGCCTTCGGTCGGCCGCGCCCGGTTCTCGCTTCCAATTCGAGCGGCAGGGATACTTTTGTGTCGATTCCGACTCATCACCCAAGGCCCTCCTCTTCAACCGAACTGTGTCTCTCAAAGATGCCTGGGCCAAGGTTGAGAAAGCTCAGCATAAATCCCAGCGCTGATATTAGCCGGCGTTCCGGCAACTGTACTTCATTCGTTTCTGACGTTACACTACACTCATGACTTGTCCCCTGTGTCAGCAACCCACGACTTGGGAAGCAAATCCCTGGCGTCCCTTCTGTTCCGAGCGTTGTCAAATCACGGATCTGGGGACGTGGGCCGCTGAACAATATCGTATTCCAGGTCCGACGCTTACAACCGAGCTGGTCATTCCCGAGCCCCTCACTGGAGACGAGCATCAGGGCGAAGGCCGAACGAGGAGTTGAGGGAGGCTCGTCGACCGAGTGCCCGCTTCCTGAGTCGGCAGAGTTCTGTTTCACCTCACCGAGCTGCATTTCAGACACTCTCGCGATGATCGATCGATATTCATGACAGAGTTTGCCTCTTCACTATTGGCAACTTGGAGTGAACTTGCTAAGGTCACACCTTTCGCTTACTTTGCGGAGGAGAACATTTTATGCTCGCGACCAAAGGCTATGCGGCGATGGCAGCCAAAGAGAGATTGCAACCGTTTTCCTTCGAGCGGCGCGAAGTCGGTCCGCACGATGTTTTGATCGCGATCTCGCACTGCGGCATCTGCCACTCGGATATCCACCAGACCCGTAACGAGTGGGGCATCTCCCTGTTTCCAATGGTACCAGGACACGAGATCGTCGGAACCGTGGCGCACGTCGGCACGGCGGTGACCACCTTCAAGGCTGGTGATCGAGCCGGTGTCGGGTGCTTTGTGGATTCCTGTCGGACTTGTACGGCTTGCCGCGAAGGCCTGGAGCAATATTGCGACGGTGGCACTCTCTGGACCTATAGTGGGCAGGACAAAGCCGGCCGAATCACTCAAGGCGGATACTCAACGCAAATTGTGGTGGACGAGAACTATGTCCTCCGGATTCCCCCGACGCTTTCACCGGCGGGAGCGGCTCCGCTGCTCTGTGCGGGGATTACGACCTACTCTCCCCTGCGTCAGTGGGGCGTGGGCCGTTATCACAAACTCGCCGTCGTCGGGCTGGGTGGCCTCGGCCACATGGCGGTGAAGATCGCCAAGGCAATGGGAACCGACGTCACGGTGTTGAGCACATCGGAGAATAAACGGGAGGAGGCCAAGCGGCTAGGCGCGGCGAACTTTGCCGTGACATCAAACCCTCAGACCTTTACCAAGCTCCAAGGATACTTTCACTATATCCTCGACACGGTCTCCGCACCACACGATTACAACACCTATCTGAATCTCCTCAAGACGGATGGCACCATGATCCTCGTGGGCGCACCCGAGACCCCGACTCCCGTTCAGGCATTCTCACTCATTTTCAAGCGGCGACGCCTCGCCGGCTCCCTCATCGGCGGAATCAAAGAAACGCAAAAAATGCTCGACTTCTGCGCGCAGCATCAGGTCGAGTCGGACATCGAACTCATCCCCATTCAGCAGGTCAATGAGGCCTATGAGCGGGTACTCCGAGGCGATGTGAAGTTTCGATTCGTGATCGACATGGCGTCGATGGATTGAACAGGAATCCTTTAGCAGAAAGTGGCTGGGGGACTAGGAATCGAACCTAGGTAGCCGGCTCCAAAGGCCGGCGTCCTACCGCTAGACGATCCCCCAGCGCGGTACGGAAATGAACCACTGACGGCGAGGCTAGGAAAGATAATTGGCTGGGGGACTAGGAATCGAACCTAGGTAGTCAGATCCAGAGACTGACGTCCTACCGCTAGACGATCCCCCAACCGGGATTCACAGTAATATATCAATCGCAATTCCGTCAAGATCGACGCGGGCTTGGCATGAGAGCCTTTCATCCCATGGAGGCACGCTCGAGCCCTTTTTGGAGGCGAAATAAGGTCCGATCACGACCCAGCACTTCCATCACCTCAAAAAGTCCCGGACTTGCCGTTCGCCCGGTCAACGCAACGCGGACCGGCTGAGCGAGCTGACCCATCTTCATATTCTCTTCCACAACCAATTGCTTGAAGCTATTCTCCCATTCCGCTTTTGAAAACACCGAGAAGTTTTGAAACCGCGTACCCAGTTTGCTCAGGACCGGTACAATGGCCGGCGTCAGAAACTTTTTCACCGCTTCTTCATCGAATGTAACCGTCTGCCCGAAATACGGTCTGACCCAGTCCACCATTTCGACCAACGTTTTTGCCCGCTCCTTCACCAAAACTACCAACTGTGCAAGCCATTCGTCCGAAACAGCCACGATCTCCTTCTTTAAGCCCGCCTGTTCCAGGAAGGGCACGAGCGCTTGGGCGACTTGGCGTGGCGGACTGGTTTTGATGTATTCGGCATTCATCCAGAGCAACTTGTCGGGATTAAAAACTGCCGCCGACTTCTGTACGTGGTCCCATGAAAATTTATTGATCAATTCCTGTCGGGAAAAGAGTTCTTGGTCTCCGTGAGACCAGCCAAGTCGGACCAGATAATTGACCATGGCATCGGGCAAATAGCCCATGTCTTTATAAGCCATAATTGAAGTGGCACCATGGCGCTTAGAGAGCCGCGTCTTGTCCGCCCCTAGGATCATCGGCAGATGTCCGAATCGCGGAACGGCAAACCCCAAGGCCTCGAAAATTGGAATCTGTCGCGGCGTATTCGTGAGATGGTCATCTCCCCGCACTACGTGTGTAATGCCCATCAAGGCGTCATCGACCACGACTGAAAAGTTGTAGGTCGGATATCCGTTGGACCTGAGAATGATCACATCGTCCAACACGGTATTGTCGAACACAATTTTGCCCTTGATCAGGTCATCGATGACCGTCTGGCCTTCTTGCGGAGCCTTGAACCGAAGGGCGGCATCTCCTGGCGGGTCAGTGATTCCCAAATTGCGGCAGCGGCCGTCATAGCGAGGTGAGAGCCCTTTGGCTTCCGCTTCTTTTCGTCGAGCCTCCAACGCTTCGGCCTTACACACACACCAGTACGCATGCCCCGTCTCAAATAACTTCATCGCATGGCTGCGATAGAGATCCATCCGTTCCGTTTGGCGAAACGGCCCCTCGCCCCAATCAAGGCCGACCCAATTCATGCCATCGATGATGGCCTGAATCGATTCATCCGTCGAGCGACTTTGATCGGTATCCTCGATGCGGAGAATAAACACACCCTGTTGTTGGCGAGCGAAGAGCCAATTGAACAGAGCCGTGCGCACTCCTCCTATGTGGAGAAATCCCGTCGGACTTGGGGCAAACCGGACGCGAACTTGGTTCATGACGGCGTCGTCCCTTCTTCATGCACAACAGACCCAACATCTATACCATGCTGTGAAAATTCTTGTACATCGCCCTGCCACTTCCATCTCTTGACGGCTTCTGCTATGACGGTGCCGCGAGTCGATCATGGCGGAAATCACGCAACCTGCCACGGTACTTGCGGTCACCGATCTCACGCCCCACGTCCGTCAACTGGTCGTCAAACCCAAGACCAGCAAGATTTCTTTTCAAGCGGGGCAGTGGGTCTCTCTCAAACTGCCGGTGGGACCAAAGCCGCCGCTCAACCGCGCATATTCCATGGCCGATCCTTCGTCGCCGTATGGGGAGCTCACGCTGGTATTTGATCGCGTCCCCCACGGATTGGGCTCCAATTACCTCTATGAGCTGAGATCTGGAGATGAAGTTTCCTTGTCGGGCCCTTACGGAAATTTCATCCTGCCTCAGCCACTGGATCGAGAGCTGTTGCTGATTGGACGCTACACCGGTCTTGTCCCAATGCGATGCCTTCTCAAGCAGATGTTTTTTTTGAAAATCCAAACTCCCATCTTATTGATTGCCGTAGCACCCAATGAAGACGAGATTTTGTTCCATCAGGAATGGCTTACGATGGCCGTGCAACATCCCTCTTTCCGTTATCTTCCGCTGGTCGCTCGGAACGGAGAGTCGGAAGCCGTGGAAAAAACCTTGGCCATGCTCACGCCGCTGGTCAAAGAACAGCCGAAGGTCCTTCCCATGCTGTGTGGGACCAAAACGTTCGTTCGTCCCCTGCGTGCATATTTTACAGAGGCAGGTTACGACCGAAAGGAAGTAAAGGTAGAGACGTACGACTGAAAGTAGCTCTTCGTGAATTGTTAACCGTGAATGGTGAGATTCTTCTCTGGCGTTTAACCACATCAATACCGTTTAATGATTAACGCTACAACGAATGGACAATCAATGCCCCTCCCGCACGAGATTTTTATTGACGGCCGGAATTTCGACGACGATATCCTTGGTTCCGTTCGGCACACATTGACACCCCAGACGAGACTGTAATGTCGTCATGGGAGCTTCGTCCAACTGATCATACTCATCATCGGTTCCCTCATTGCAGGTTTCCAATCCCTGTTTCACGATGACGTGACAGGTCGAACAGGCGACCACACCACCACAGACATGTTCCACATCCACTCCGTGACCCATTGCAATATCTAAAATGCTTCCCGGCAGCCCAGTAACACCGTAGGGAATCTTTGTAGGATCGACTGAGATTGTGGTCGAATTCCCATTCGGCTGAATAAATGTCACGGTATAAGAGACGTTTGGAAGTTCATAATCGGTCTTTTCAATATACGGGTTTGTCCCGCCCATGTGCCTATTCCTTTCTGAGATATCGCTGGACTCTGACTGTGTATTGACACCAGAGAAACCTGCGTGCTACCCTTAGTCCGACCACATTGATCGGAGATCATTATAGTCTCCGATCAAAGAGATCGGCAATAGCAATGTTGAAGATTTCAAAAAAGGCTGATTACGCGCTCATGGCACTGCAGCACATTGCTTCGGTCCAGTTCGGTGATGTGACTCCCGGCCGCGTGGTGAATACGAAGGAGATCGCAGAAGAATACAACATTCCCCTGGAATTGTTGGCGAAGGTCCTTCAGGTTCTCTCAAAGAACGGCCTCATCGAAAGCCACAATGGTCCCAAAGGAGGGTATCTCCTGGCACGAAGCGCGAGACAGATTACGATTGCGCAAATTATCGAAAGCATCGAAGGCCCGCTTGCCATCACCGACTGCTCACACGAAAAAGCCGGTGAATTCTGTATGCAGCTTGAACACTGTAACATCCGCACACCGCTACTGAAAATACAAGACAGCATCTATCAGTTACTGAACAACATGACGTTGGGAGACATGATGGGCGGCACACCGCTCATCACGATTCAGTCTCCCTCGGCACAAGGAGTAGAACGATGAAGCTTCCCATTTTCCTCGATAACCATTCCACCACTCCCATGGACCCGCGAGTTCTGGAGGCCATGCTGCCCTATTTCGTGGAAAAGTTCGGTAACGCCGCCAGTCGTAATCATGCCTTTGGTTGGGCCGCAGAAGAAGGGGTAGAACAAGCCCGCAAACAGATTGCGAAGCTCATCAAGGCCGACTCAAAGGAAATCGTCTTCACCAGCGGTGCCACTGAATCGGACAATTTGGCGTTGAAGGGCTCCTTGGAGATGTACAAGGAGAAAGGCACCCACATCATTACGGCAACCACGGAACATCGGGCCGTGCTTGATACGGCCAAGTCTCTCGAGGCCAAAGGGCTGGCAACCGTGACCTATCTGCCGGTCGACAAGTTCGGCATGGTGAATCCACAGGACGTGCAAAACGCCATCACCGACAAGACGATCTTGATCTCGGTCATGCTGGCCAACAACGAAATCGGCACGATCAATCCGATCCAAGAAATCGGTAAGATTGCGAAAGCGAGGGGGGTGCTGTTCCATTGCGATGCCACCCAGGGTGTCGGGAAAATACCGGTCGATGTCCAGGTCATGGGCATCGATCTCATGTCGTTCTCAGCCCACAAACTCTACGGACCCAAGGGAATCGGTGCGCTCTACGTCAGAAAGCGGAATCCCCGTGTACGAATCGCGGCCCAGATGGACGGAGGGGGTCATGAACGTGGCATGCGGTCCGGCACCTTACCGGTACCGTTAATCGTCGGATTCGGAAAAGCCTGTGAAATTTGCGAGCAGGAAATGACAGTGGAAACAGCACGGCTGACTAAGATGCGCGACCGTCTCCAGACAGACATCATGACGGCGCTAGAAGAAAGTTATCTGAACGGCCATCCTGCGAACCGTTTACCGGGGAATCTCAATATTTCGTTCGCCTACGTCGAGGGTGAATCACTACTCATGGGCATGAAGGATATTGCGCTCTCGTCCGGTTCGGCCTGCACATCAGCCACGCTGGAACCTTCCTATGTATTGCGCGCACTCGGCGTTGGAACTGAGCTCGCCCACTCCTCAATCCGGTTCGGCTTGGGTCGTTTTAACACGGATGATGAGATTGACTATACGATCAAAAAGGTTATTGAGGTGGTGACCAAGTTGCGGGAAATGTCCCCGCTCTATGAAATGGCGAAAGAAGGCGTGGACTTGAAATCCGTTCAGTGGGCGGCACACTAACTGAGATACAACGTATACTTCGGAGGACACCATGGCATACAGCGATAAAGTCGTCGATCATTTCAACAACCCCCGCAACATGGGAAGTTTCAAGAAGGACGAAGAAGGTGTGGGCACCGGCATGGTAGGAGCCCCTGAATGCGGCGACGTGATGAAGCTGCAGATCAAGGTGCAGAACGATACGATCGTCGATGCCAAGTTCAAGACCTTCGGGTGCGGGTCCGCGATCGCCAGTTCCAGCCTGGCCACCGAATGGCTCAAGGGAAAGACGATCGAGGAAGCTCAGAAAATAAAGAATACGGACATTGTGCAGGAACTGAATCTTCCACCGGTGAAAATCCATTGCTCGGTTCTTGCGGAAGATGCCATTAAAGCCGCATTGACCGACTATCAGCAGAAGGCTGATACGCAGCCGATCGACACGAAGTAACGGTCACGAAGGGAGCGTCACAATGGACACGACAAATATCGAAACGCAGGCTCCGATCATCTCGCTCACCGACGCAGCCTTGAAAGAGGTTAAGAGACTGATCAATGTCCAAGGGATCGAAGAAGGCGGACTCCGCCTCGGGGTGAAGGGAGGAGGCTGTTCGGGCCTCAGCTACACGATTAATTTCGATGAGAAAATCGGACAGTACGATCAAGTCTATGAGATCGATGGTATCAAAGTGATCGTCGATGCGAAGAGCGCCATCTATCTCCAAGGAACCCAATTGGACTACCAAAAGGATCTCATGGGCGGGAACTTCAAGTTCCTCAACCCGAACGCCAATAAGACCTGCGGCTGCGGAGAATCGTTCTCAGCCTGATGAAGATGCGGGCAGGAGAAGCCGACCGGGCATGGCAAGGTGCCATGCCCGTTTTTGCTTATGGCTAACTATCAATCATCAACCTCTTCAGATCCCCGTCGCCAGCTGCAGATGGCCCGTAGCATGTGCTGGCATTGTCAGTCGGAAGTGACGGGGGAATATTTCTGTGAACGTTGCGTGAAAGTCCAGCCGGTTTCAAAAGAAACCGACTATTTCACCTGCCTTGGATTTCCACGGCGCCTCACGCTCGACCCGAAGAAACTGGAGGCCAAGTTCTATGAACTGAGCCGGACATTCCATCCTGACTTTTATCAGACCAAGAGCACGGCCGAACAGACCATCAGCCTCAGCAATGCCGCTGTTCTCAATACTGCCTATCGCACACTCCGTGATCCCATTCAGCGAGCGGAATACCTATTGGCCTTGGAGACCGGGTCGGTCAAAGACATTAGAACTTCCCCGCCGGCCGATCTCTTCGAAGAGATTTTGGAATTGCAAGACACTTTGGAAGAATACCGAGCATCGGATCATGGTTCGGATCAGGGCCATCGGCTCCGTGCCGTTCTGCAGACTGAACAGGAGGCGTTGGAGCGACGCAAGGTAGAAATGGAATCTCAACTTCGGCAGTTGTTTGCCGACTGGGACAAGCTCCAAGATACGGGAGAAGCCACGAGCCCGGCAAAGGCGGAACGGAACAGAATCCTGAAGCAGATGCGCGATCTCCTGTCGCATCGGACGTATATCAACAATATCGTCAACGACCTGGCGGCCACGATCGCCTGAGAAACTCTTTTTGTGATATGGCACGGATAGTCGGCATAGACCTCGGCACAACCAATTCGTTGGTGGCGTACATGAAGGACGGGCAGCCCCGCATTGTCCCGGACCGCAACGGACGGACGATGGTGCCTTCGGTCGTGGCCTTGGCGGATAATGGCCTGATTGTCGGAAATTCCGCGAAAGAACATTTAACGCGAAATCCAGAACGTACCGTCTATTCCGTGAAGCGGTTCATGGGCAAGGGGCTGGCCGATATCCAAAATGAGCTCACCTATTTTCCGTACCAGCTCACAGAAACCGGCGGGGTGATTCGGATCCGGCTGGGCCAGAAGAATTATTCGCCGCCGCAGATCTCAGCTATGATCCTCAAAGAATTGAAGTTGCGTGCCGAAACCTACCTCGGCGAAAGCATTACGAAGGCCGTCATCACTGTTCCGGCCTACTTCAACGACAGCCAACGACAGGCCACCAAAGACGCCGGCCTCATTGCCGGGTTGGAAGTCTTGAGGATCATCAACGAGCCGACCGCGGCCGCTTTGGCCTATGGTCTTCAGAAAAACACGCAGGGCACGATCGCGGTTTATGACTTCGGAGGCGGCACATTCGATATATCAATTCTGAAATTGAAAGACGGTATCTTTGAAGTGCTCGCGACCAATGGAGATACCCACCTTGGCGGAGACGATCTCGATCGTTTGCTGGTCGATCTTTTTGTCGCAGAAATCCGAGACCGGCATGAGATCGACAACCGCCATTACCCTGACCACATGCAGGCGGTCCGGTTGGAAGGGGAGCGGGCTAAGATCCGCTTGTCCGACGAGTTGAAGACCGAAATCACAATCGAACTGCCGGAGGACAAAGGACGCTTTACCAGAGAACTGACGCGTGATCAGCTCGAATCGCTGGCGATCAGCGTCATTGAACGCACATTGACTCCTTGTCGTATGGCGCTAAAGGACGCCGGACTCAACCCGAAAGATATTGATGAAGTGGTCTTGGTAGGCGGTTCTACTCGCATGCCGTTGGTTCGGCAGCTCGTGGAAGCGCTGTTCGGGAAACCTCCGCATTGCCACCTAAACCCTGACGAAGTCGTCGCACTCGGGGCGGCTGTCCAAGCCGATATCCTCAGCGGCGGGACGACAGATATGTTATTGCTGGATGTGACGCCCCTCTCGCTCGGCATCGAAACGATGGGCGGCGTCATGAGCAGTCTGATCCGCCGGAACACGACCATTCCGGCGAGCGCCAAAGAAATGTTCACGACCTATGTCGACGGTCAGACCGGAGTAGACATTCATATCCTGCAAGGTGAGCGTGAACTCGTCAAAGACAACCGGAGTCTAGCAAGGTTTCGATTGAAAGTACCGCCCCTCCCGGCCGGCGTACCGCGCATTGAGGTGACCTTTTTGATCGATGCCAACGGAATCTTGAATGTCACGGCGACGGACATGCGGACGAGCCAAAGCCAGTCGATCGAGGTCAAACCCTCCTACGGATTGTCCGACATGGAAGTGGAGAAAATGATCGAGGACTCGTTCAAGTTCGCGGCGGAGGACATCGGTGCTCGCAAACTGATCGAAGCTCGTTTAGACGCCGAATCCTTGATCAAGACGACCGATAAATCATTGGCGGAAGCAGGACATCTGGTGGCGCGTGAGGAGGCCGATGCTATCCGCATGGCATTGTCGCAGTTGTCCACCGCAAAAGATGGGACGGATTTCCGTGCCATCCGTGCGCGTATGGCGGAACTCGAACAGGCTGCGAAGCATTTGAACGCCGTGATGCTGGACGATTCCCTCAAGCGGGGGTTACAGGGTAAAAAAGTCTCGGACGTATCCTGAAGCCGACTCGCAGATAAAAAAAAGCATTGATCTTTATTGGCTCATAAGCCAGCCGCCATATGGGCTTAAGGAGTTTCAATGGACCTGAAGTGGCAAGACACCGAAGAGATCGCCATCCGGTTGGTGGAAAAACATCCGGAGACCGATCCGCTCACCGTGCGCTTCACCGACATGCATGCGTGGGTCGTCGCGCTGCCGGAGTTTAAGGACGACCCCAAGAAATCGAACGAGAAAATCCTCGAGGCGATTCAGATGGCTTGGCACGAGGAGTATCAAGATTCGAAATCATAATCACGGCGTTACAAGTTTTCGTCTCCAGCCGGCTGTCCCTCGGGAATCTGATCGAGCTTATAAAAATCCGTTGGATCCGGTCGACGCTGCGCCTTCTGAGTAGGCTCACTCCCCTTTGCAAAGAGTTCAACCGTTCCTTTTTCCGCTTCTCCTTCTTGCTCTGACTCCAAAAGTCCGGTGGCGGCATCGACTTTCACAAAGGTCACCCCGTCGGGAATCTCAAACGGGACGACAGGAAGCTGCTTCAGCGCCTCTTTCATGAACGCGGTCCAGATCGGTAAGGCTGAACGGGCTCCCGTCTCGCTCTCTCCGAGGGAGCGGCGATCGTCAAAACCGACATAGATGCCGGCGACTAGATTCGGTGTTCCACCGATAAACCAGGCATTGATGTAGTCGTTCGTCGTACCGGTTTTCCCGGCAATCGGGCGCCCCAACACCTTCGCCGCTTGCCCGGTTCCCCTCTGCACGACATCCTCCATCATGTTGACGATCAAATAGGCGGTTTCTTTGGCGATGACTTCATGAGGCTCGGACTCGGTCACTTCAAGCACCTTACCCGTGTTATCTTTGACCGATTGGACGGCAAAGGGTTCCACTCGATTTCCCTGATTCAAAAATACGCCATACACCGACGTCAATTCCATCAAGCCCACCGAAGATGTGCCGAGTCCCAAGGACAGATCGGCAGGGAGCGGGCTCGTGACCCCGACCGTACGCGAGAACTCAATTACGTTTTTCACCCCGACCTTGTCCAGCAAGCGAACCGTCGCAAGGTTGTGTGACTGAGCCAATGCATCCCGGAGGCTCACCATGCCGTGAAACTTGCGCCCGTAGTTTTCCGGCTTCCAAATCTTGTCTTCCTCTTCTTGCTCATAGACGACCGGGGCATCGAGGATCTGTGTGGCGGGGCTCAACCCTTGGCTCATCGCGGTCGCATAAATAAGGGGTTTGAACGCGGACCCCGGTTGCCGGTGGGCCTGCACCGCACGGTTGTATTCACTGCGGGAGAAATCATACCCGCCCACCATCGCACGAATCGCGCCCCCTTTGGGATCGATCGCAATCAATCCTCCTTCGACGATTGGCGTCTGCTCCAGTGTGAGTTGCACTCCATCTTTGGTGAGTTTTTTCACGCCGATTTCGATGACATCCCCGGGCTTCAACAGTGATTTGAGATTCGGGTTTACGATGAAGTCCACCGTGGGATCCGGCCCTTTGAGTATCCGCTTGGCCCATGCCATGTCGTCAAACGCCAGCTTCGCGGTAAACGCGCCGACTTGAACCACATAATGATCCTTCGCCACCCTTAAGACGACCCCTTCACCGAGATACCCGGATTTGAGCGGCTGATCCGCCTGGGACAGTCCCACGGGCTGAAAGGTCGCCAAATCGACGGTTCGCCGAGGTCCTCGCCAGCCTTCCCGTTTGTCGAGCTCGCGAACGCCGTTCAAGAACGCCGACTCCGCCGCTTTTTGCATCTCCAAATTCAAGGTCGTGTAAATTTGGAGACCGCCCTTGTACACCATCGACTCCCCGTACTTCGCCACAAGCAGTTGCCGGACGTATTCGACGAAGTATGGGGCAAGATGTTCGCTTCCAGGTCGATGGAAATTCAGTTTTTCGCGAGCGGCCGCGTCCCGTTCCGCTGCTGTAATAAACCCAACCTCCTCCATTCGCGCGAGAACATGCTCTTGTCGCTTCTTCGCCAATTCATAGGCGGTGAAAGGAGAAAACCGGCTGGGCGACTTCGGCAGACCGCCTAAAAACGCGGATTCGGCCAGAGTCAGCGCTCGGATGTCTTTCCCGAAATAGGAATGAGCCGCCGAGCCCACGCCGTAGGCCCCCTGCCCGAAGTAGATTTGGTTCAGATAGGTTTCGAGAATCAGTTCTTTGCCCGACACAGCCTCCATCTTGTAGGCCAAGATGAGCTCGCGAATTTTCCGCTCATAGGACCGCTCCGACGAAAGAAAGAGCGAACGAGCCAATTGTTGTGTGATCGTGCTGGCGCCTTCGACTTTCTTCCCCCCGTGCCGAATGTTCGTCCAAGCAGCCCGCAGCATCCCGATATAGTCCAACCCCGGGTGTTCGAAAAACCGCGCGTCTTCCGTCGCGATGACGGCCTGTGTCAGCGTCTTGGGAATTTCAGGGAGCGGCGTCAAGATACGGCGTTCGATGAAGAATTGGCCGACAGGTTGGTGATCATCTGAATAGACGGTGGTGACGAGACTGGGTTGGTAGTTTTGGAGCAGATCGAGAGAGGGAAGATCCTGCGCAAAATGCCACACGACTCCCACGGCCGTCGTGGCGCCGACGATGGTGACCGCCACGACACTGATTAATGCGATCTGCCACCGGCGCAGGCGAGGGCGTGACCGTTCCTGAATCTCGATGAACCGTTCATCCCCTGGCATGAGAATTCTCTCCCGAGGAAATCCGATAGGCGAGGCTGGAAAACCTTACAATGCGTTTTCTCAAAACTCAAGCTTCCACCGCGAATGTCACCCGAATGATCGCTTGTGAGACGGTCGGCGCTCATGTATACTTTCCCCGACGCCTCGACAGCGGGGCGTCTTTTTTTTGCCATTAAGGAAGTACCGTCATCATGTCCACAGTACGCGCGCCTCATGACCGCCGCAGCGATATTCGAAATATAGCCATTATCGCCCATGTCGACCACGGCAAGACGACGTTAGTCGATGCCCTGCTTCGCCAAACCCATGTCCATCGCAAGATCGACGACATGGGCGAACGCATTTTGGATTCGATGGACCAGGAACGGGAACGCGGGATCACGATCCGAGCCAAGAATGCGAGCGTCATCTACAACGGTGTGAAGATCAATATTGTCGATACCCCGGGTCATGCTGATTTCGGCGGTGAAGTCGAACGTACCTTGAGAATGGTGGACGGCGTACTGCTGCTGATCGACGCCAAGGAAGGCCCGATGCCGCAAACGACCTTCGTGTTGCGCAAGGCTCTCTCGCTGGGTCACAAGGCCATCGTGGTGATCAACAAAATCGATCGGCCGGACGCCGTGATCGACGATGTCGTCAACCGTACGTTCGATCTCTTCGTCCATCTGGGAGCCACCGACGAACAACTCGATTTCCCCATTGTCTACACGTCGGCGATCAAGGGCACCGCCACACTCGATGTCAATAAACCCGGCGTCGAAATCGCGCCGTTGCTCGACGTCGTTCTGGAGAAAATTCCCGCCCCGGCCATCCACGCCGAGGCTCCGCTTCAGATACTGGTATTAGCACTGGCCCAGGATTCCTACAAAGGCAAGTTGGGTATCGGCAAGATCCAATCGGGATCGATCGCCCGGCGACAAAGCGTCGTAGTGCTCGGTAAGAATGGGGCCCAGATCCCTGGCAAGGTCTCCGACTTGGCCGTCTATTCCGGCCTCGAACGAACGGATACAGAGCGGGCTGAAGCAGGGGAAATCGTCGCAGTGGCGGGGCTCGATGAAGTAAGCATCGGGGACACCATCGCCGATGCCGAGCGTCCCGTCGCCCTTCCGCGTGTCTCGATCGACGAGCCGACCGTTCAAATGACCTTCTCGGTGAACAACAGTCCCTTCGCCGGGCGAGAAGGCAAGTTCCTGACGTCACGCCATTTACGTGAGCGTTTGTTCAAGGAACTGGAAACCAACGTGTCGCTTCGCGTCAATGAGACGGACAGCGCCGACCGCTTCCTCGTGGCAGGCCGAGGGGAGCTCCATCTCGCCGTGTTGATCGAACAGATGCGACGCGAAGGGTATGAGCTACAAGTCTCGCAACCGGAAGTCATTCTTCACCGTGAAGGCGGCGCCGTCATGGAGCCCTACGAGGAGTTGACCATTCAGGTGCCGGAAACCTATCAGGGCACGGTCATCGAAGAGGTCGGCAAACGTCGCGGCGAAATGCGGCACATGCGGCTCATTCATTCCGATGTCGGCACCAGCGAGATGCATTTGGAATACCACATTCCGACCCGAGGGATCATGGGGCTGAAGAACATGCTCCTGGCGAAGACCCGTGGGACCGTCATTATGCACCATGTCTTTTCGGCCTATGAATCGGCGGAAGAGCGGGACCTGATCGTCGCCCCGCACGGCTCGCTTGTCGCCTTCGAAGACGGTGTCAGTACCGGTTATGCCATCTTTATGACCCAGGAACGCGGGGCCATGTTCATCGGGCCCGGCATCGACGTTTACCGAGGGATGGTCGTGGGCCAGAACAGCCGAGATGAAGATCTCGATGTGAATGTGTGCAAAGAGAAGCACCTCACCAACATGCGGGCCTCCGGTTCCGATGAAGCCTTGGTACTCACGCCTCCGCGTGAAATGACGCTGGAATTCGCGTTGGAATACATCGGGGCCGATGAGTTGGTCGAAGTAACCCCGCAGAACCTGCGTCTCCGCAAGCGGCTCCTGAACCCAGAAGACCGCCGCAAAGCCAGAAAGGCGGGGAAATGAAATGTCGTTCGTGAAGCGTGAAGCGTCGTTCGCTTGCGGGATACACTTCACGAGGAACGAGATGTGAGATGAGAATCCGCAAGAAATCGCCCAAACCCTCAGCCAAACGACCCCCCCTTTATTTCATCGGCTATCGCGGCACAGCCCCTTCCACCGATGAGCTGAAACTGCTGTATGAGCGTGAGTATGGCGCTCCATTGACCATCCGACATGAAGAGGGGTCGGCCGAATCCTGGCAAGCGACGCATGGTCCGTGGTCGGCCCACGTCGTGATGCCGTTGCCGATGAGCCATGTTACCGACATCATGAAGCAGTTGGCCTGGGAGCATGATCTCATGGGTGCCGTCGCACCGTCCATGGCCTCTCTTCGTGACATGCCCGATACCGTGCTACTCGCAGCGCGCCTGGCTCGTTGTCTGACTCTATTGTCTCAAGGCACGGCGCATGACGTCATTACTCAAGCGTACGTCAATCCCTCGGACTGGCAGCCTCGTACGCTCGCAAGTTTCCTTCTGGATGATCACGTGTCGATCGTCCATGACGACACCTCTCAACCGGACCGGGTGTGGTCCTACTCACTAGGACTCAGCAAGTTCGGGCTGGACGAGGTTGAAGTGTTTATGGCCAAAGGACTTTCCGACGGTACAGCGAAGGAAGTCTT